>NZ_JBHWES010000068.1:0-66241 GCF_042734105.1 Streptomyces sp. NPDC059679
CACGAACAACCCGCCGCGGCGCATGGCCTCAGCACCGGCAAAGTCCTGCGCACCCCGACCCTCGGCGGCCTCATCAACGAGTACAGATATGCAGCGTGACATGCAGCGATGACTTTTCGAGCGGCACAGCCTTCACTGGGCGCGCCGTCGCGCGCTTGTTCATCACGCGGCCCTCACGCAGCCACGGGGGTCTCGCACTGGCCTGCCCATCCGAGGCAGGGCCAGCAACGGGTCGATCGCCGCCCACGATTCATCGGTCAGTTCATGGCGTCGCACCACGAACAGGCCAGCATCGCCAACACTTTGCGGGCCCGGTTCAGGGCCAACTGCGCCGCTTCGCGTCGAGACCGTTCTGTGCGATGAGGCAGCCGACGAGGTTATGCGCCGATGCCGTGGGCGAGCAGGCTTTCGGCGGTGTCCGCGATCGTGTCCTCGATCGGACGTGCCTTCCAGCCGAGGAGCTTCTCCGCTTTCGCACCGGTGGCGTCGAGGTCGCGGCCCAGCTGGTGCTTGAGTAGGCGTAGTTCGGGGTTGACGGTGGCCAGGGCCCGGGTGAGCCAGACGGGCAGTTCGCGGGTCGGGGCCTTGGCGGCGCGTTCGCCCAGACGGTTGTGCAGGATGCGGGCGATGTCGATGACGCGCAGGCTGTGGCCAGCGACGGCGAGGAAGCGTTCGCCGGCGGCTGCGGGGTCGGTCATGGCGCGCACGTGCAGGTCGGCGACGTCGCGGACGTCGACGTAGCCCATGCCGAAGGGCGGGCAGGCGGGGAAGCGTCCCTCCAGCATCCTGCGGACCAGGCGCAGGGAGGGCGGGTCGTCGGGGCCGAGGAGGGGGCCGAAGACGCCCACGGGGTGTACGGCGGTCAGTTCCATACCGCCGCCTTCCTCCCGGATGAACTGCCAGGCGGCACGCTCGGCGAGGGTCTTGGAACGCTGGTAGGGCGGGATATCGGCGTCGATGTCGGTCCAGTCCTCCTCGGTGAACGGGGTGGAGCGTGGGGGGTGTCCGATGCCGACGGCGCCGAAGGCGCTGGTCAGCACGGTACGGCGGACGCCTGCGTCACGGGCGGCGCGCAGGACGCGCAGGACCCCTTCGCGGGCCGGGACGACCAGGTCGTCGTCGCTTGCGGGGGTGTGACGCAGGGTGGGTGAAGCGACGTGGAGGACGTGCTCGCAGTCGGCTGCGGCGGCGTCCCAGCCGTCGGAGTGCTGGAGGTCGGCGCGTACGACGGTGAGCCGGTCGTCGTCGAAGACGGCGGCCTCGTGCAGCCAGGAGCGCAAGGCCGGTTCGCGCTGTGGGTCGCGGACGGTGGTGCGGACGGTGTGGCCGGCGTCGAGCAGGGCGAGGATGCACCAGCTTCCGATGAATCCGGTCCCTCCGGTGACCAGTACGGGTGTCATGGGTGTCTCCTCAGCTGGTGGCGTGGATGGGAAGGGAGGTGGGTGGGGGTGTCACGGGCAGTCGTCGGGCGGCGATGCTGCTGGCGAGGAGGGCGTGACTGATCATGATCGGGTAGATAACGGCGCGTTCGAGCAGGCCGATGTTCCACATCCAGCCGGTGAGGGCGTCGGCCATGAAGAGCGGGAAGGCGATCAGACCCGCGGTGCCCAGGGCGATGCTCGCGGTCGAGTGGCGGCGGCTGAGGCCGATGCGGGCGCCGTTGGCTCCGGTGGCGATCGCCATGACGTTGCCGGCGAGCATGACGGTCTGCGCGCCGAGCGTGTGGAGGGCGATCAGGCCGTTGTCGACGTTGGTGTTGGAGCCTTGGAAGATGCCGACGAGGCCGACTCCGGCGCCGGCCAGGACGGCGAGTATCACGATGATGGTCGGGTGGATGCCCTTGCGCAGGTCGAACACGAGGAACGCGCCGACGGCCAGGAGGATGCCGTAGACCACCCAGCCGGTGTTCATGACGGCGCCGAGGGGTGATCAGCGACTTGCCCGAACGCGGTCTGGGGCGGGCCGGTCAGGCCGAGGTGACTGACCCAGTTGTGGAAGGGCGAGTACGGCGGGTCCTGCCATGCGGCGGTGACGAGCTCGGCCAGTCAGGACACGAGCGGGCCGAGCAGGATGAGGAGGGCTCCGGCGCGGGCGGCCGGGCCGGAGCGGACGATGGGGTTCATGACAGCGCCATTCCGGGGATGCGTCGGCGGATGGCCTCCAGCTCGGCTTCGTCGGAGACGCCCTGCCAGTCGTGGCGCGGGGTGTACGGGGCTTCAAGGGCGCGCACCTCGTCGTCGGTGAGGTCGATGTCGAGGGAGGCCACGGCCTGGTCGATCTGGCGGATGGAGCCGGCGCCGAGCAGGGGCGCGGTGACCACCGGCTGGCGGCGCAGCCAGACGAGCGCGATCTGGGCGCGGCTCACACCGTGAGCGTCCGCCACCTGGCCGACCGCGTCGGTGATCGCCTTGTTGGACGCTTCCTGCGCGGGTGAGTAGAGCAGATCGGCGTAGGCCGCGTCGGTTTCGGCGCGCTGGGTGGAGCGGGCGTCGTCCCAGGCCCGGGCCAGGCGGCCGCGGGCCAGGGGGGACCAGATGAGGGTGCCGACGCCTTCGTCCAGGCACAGCGGGATCATTTCCCGTTCCTCTTCGCGGGCGAGGAGGTTGTAGTGGTTCTGCATCGACACGAACCGCGCCCAGCCGTGACGCTTCTGCAGGTGGAGGGCCTTGGCGAATTCCCAGGCGTGCATGGAGGAGGCGCCGAGGTAGCGGACCTTGCCGGCCTGCACGAGGTCGCTGAGGGCCTGGAGTGTCTCCTCCCAGGGGGTGGAGTGGTCGTTGCGGTGGATCTGGTAGAGGTCGATGTAGTCCGTGCCGAGGCGGCGCAGGGAGTGGTCGACCTCGGTCATGATCGCCTTGCGTGACAGTCCGCGTCCGTTCGGACCCGGGCGCATCGGGTGGCGCAGTTTCGTGGCGATGACCACGGCGTCGCGGTCGGCGTAGTCCTTCAGTGCGCGGCCGAGGATCTCCTCGCTGGAGCCGTTGGAGTACAAGTTCGCGGTGTCGAAGAAGTTGATGCCCGCCTCCAGGGCGTGCTTGATGAGCGGGCGAGCCTCCTCCTCGCCCTTCGACCAGACGGGGTGCCCGCGGTCGGGTTCGCCGTAGGTCATGGCGCCGACGGCGATCGGTGACACGTCCAGGCCGGTGGTGCCGAGCTTGATGTAGTGCATGGTGCCCCTCTAAAGTAAGTGGAGAGCTCTCCGAATAACGTAGTGGAGAGCTCTCCACTTAGCAAGGGGAGATCTCGTGGTCCGATCCGACGCCCGTGAGAACAGGGCACGCATCCTCGCTGCCGCCCGCGAGGTGCTGGGCGAGGACGGCGCCACGTCGATGAACCAGATCGCCCAGCACGCCGGCGTCGGCCCTGGCACGCTGTACCGCAACTTCCCCACCCGCGAGGCGCTGGTCCTGGCCGTCTATCAGGACGAGGTCACCCGCATCACCGGCACCGTGCCCGACCTGCTCGCCGAGCTGCCGCCCCTGGACGCGCTGCGCGCCTGGACGCTCGACCTGGTCGAGGCCATGCGCAGGAAGCACGGCTTGGGCGAGGCCCTCAGCCCCAGCGCGCACCAGGCGATGAGCGACCAGAGCTACGGCCCGGTCATCACCGCGATCACCGAGCTCCTCGACGCCGGCAAGAAGGACGGAAGCATCCGCGCGGACGCGGACCCCGCTGACTTCCTCCAGCTCACCGGCGCGCTCTGGCGTGCCGCCGCCGTCCCCGAGGACCGCGCTCCCCGGATGCTCGCGCTCATCCTCGACGGGCTGCGCGCACAGTCGCAGCTCTGAAGGCCAGTCGAAGACCGGCTGAGGACCGTGTGCCGCCGGTGGCTGGCGGTCGTATCCGGCAGAGATGCCTAGCGGGCCTGTGCGAGGAGTTCCCGCGACAGGTCCCACAGGCGCCCGGCGTTGTCCGGGTCGACGGCGTAGCGGGCGACCCCGTGCAAGGTGCCGGTGCGGCGGTCGACGACGTCGCTCTCGTTGCAGTCGACGAAGTAGCGGCCGCCCGCGCCGTCGAGGAGCGGTGAGGCGGCGAGCAGGACGGACGTCGCCGCTCCCTGCTCGACCGTCTTGATCAGATGGTCGGGGACCAGCCCGCTGCCGCGTCCGGCGGTGTGCCGTTGCAGGTTCGTGTGGATGGCGCCGGGCATGCACGCGTTGGCGGTGATGTTGTCCCCGGCCCAGCGGCGGGTCGCTTCGACTGCGAAGAGGACGTTCGCGGTCTTGGACTGGCCGTAGGCAAGCCACGGATCATAGGGGCGGAAGGCGAAGTTGACGTCGTCCCACACGATCGGGGAGCGCTGGTGACCGGAGGAACTCACCACGACCACACGCGCGTTGCCGTCGGCGGCCAATGCCCTGTGCAGGCCGGTGGCGAGGGCGAAGTGCCCCAGGTGGTTGGTGGCGAACTGCCATTCCCAGCCCTGCTCGGTGTACTGCTCGGGGCAGGCCATGACGCCCGCGTTGTTCACCAGGACGTGCAGCGGGCCGCGCCAGGCGGCGGTGAAGGCGGTGACGGACGCGGGATCGGACAGGTCCAGGTGCGCCACGTGCACGGCGTGACGTCCGGTGGAGGCGCTGATGTCCTTGGCGACGTGTTCGCCGGAGGCGACGTCCCGCACGGCGAGGGTGACTTCCGCGCCTGTGGCGGCCAGAGCCCGGGCCGTCTCGGCGCCGAGCCCCGACGAGGCACCGGTGATCACCGCGCGACGGCCGGTGAGGTCGACACCCCGCGTCACCTCGTCCGTCGTGCTGGAGAAATCGAAGGGGGTGGTGATGAGGTTCACGAGCGAACTCCCTGCTGTGTTCTCTGAGCCGGCTGTGTCTTCGAAGCCGGCGCGACGACTCGGCGTGTTCAGGAGGTGAGCATCCGGTCCTGTTCCACGGGGGGTGTGCCGTCGTGCCAGGGCAGGACCTTTCCGAACCGCACCAGTTCGCCGTACAAGGCGGGGTCCACGTGCTCGGCGAAGACCAGGTCGAGCACGGCTTCGGCGGCCCTAGCGGGTGTCTGGGCCCGGCTGTGGTCGCTGAACCAGGGCCGCGAGGTGCCAGTGTCGACCATGCCCGGGCACACGGCCGCGATCAGGGTGCCGCCGGCGAGGTCGCGTGCGCGGCGCTCGGCGGCGACGGCGCGGACGGCGGCGACCTGAGCCACCTTGGACGGCACGTTCAGCCACAGGGGCCAGCCCGCCTCCCGCGCCGTCCTGTTGCGGACGGCGCTACGCCAGGACTCCACGGCGTACTCGACCTGGTCGAGGCTCGCATCGTCGAAGAGGTGGTGAAGCCGGGTATCGAGATGACCGAGCGTGCCCAGGCTGCTGGCCACGACCAGGAGCCGGCCGCCCGGACGCAGGACGGGGCCGAAGGCGCGCAGGACCGCGTGGGTGGCGGTGTTCGAAACGTCGATGAACTCATCGGCCCGCTCGGCCTGGGACTCCTCGGGCAGAAGGCGGGCGACTGCGTTGGACACGACGACGTCGACCCCGCCCTGCCGTGCCCCGAGCTCCCCGGCGAGACGGGCGATGGCATCGGTGTCGGTGACGTCCAGGACACGGCCCTCGACGCGGGCACGAGTGCCGGGCAACCGGCCGACCTCATGGGCGGCCTCCCCCACCCGTTGTCGGTTGCGGCCGGTGAGCAGGACGAGATCGCCCTCGTTCATGCGGGCCGCCAGTCCCTCGGCCAGGGCGCGGCCCAACCCTTGGTTGGCGCCGGTGACAAGAGCGATGCGAGAAGCGGTCATGCCTGCCACGCTAGAAGCGCCGCGCACCATGCGTCCAACGAGAGTTCGGAACATGTGGTATGCGTGATCGTCATGAACTTCGAGGACGTCTCCCTCACCGCGCTGCGCGTCTTTCGCGCCGTCGCCGAGCACGGGACCTTCACCGCGGCAGCCACCTCACTGGGCTACACCCAGTCCGCCGTGTCCCGGCAGGTGGCAGCGATCGAACGGGCCGCGGGCACGCAACTGCTGCAGCGTCGGCGCGAAGGAGTACGGCTGACCGCGGCCGGCCGCACCGTCCTGCGCCACGCGACGGTCGTGATCGACGAGATCGAGGCGACCGCCAGGGAACTGTCCGGCCTGCCCGCCGCGGCCGGTACCGTCCGATTGGGATGGATCCCCAGCGCAGGAGCCGTCCTCCTCCCCAGGGCCCTCACCGAGCTCAGCCACACCGACCCCAGCCTGCGGGTCGTCAGCCGCGAGGGCACCACCCCCGTCCTGGTACGCGCCCTGCGCGCCGGCAGCCTGGACCTGGTCCTGCTCGGCTCGGCGCCACCCTTCCGCCCGCCGGACACCGAGACACCCCCGCTCGTGTTGGAGACACTCACCGAACGCGCCCTGCGCCTGGCGGTACCCGCCACCCATCCGCTCGCCCGCGGCGACTTCGTCGACGTGGCCGACCTCCGGGGACAGCGCTGGATCGCGAGCCCTTCCTCCGGCGAGGACCGTTTGATGGGCGTATGGCCGGGTCTAGACGAACGACCCGAGATCGCACACACCGTCCGGGACTGGTGCGCCAAACTTCACCTCGTCGCCGCTGGTTCGGGGCTGACCACCGTGCCCGCCGCCCTGGCCCCGGCCGCACCCGAAGGCGTCCGCATCCTCCCCGTACGCGGCGGCCCTCAGGAACAACGGCGACTGCTCCTGGCCAGCCTCGGCCGCCGTCCCACGCAGTCCGTCAACCGCGTAGCGGCTGCCCTCCGCGCCGCCGCCCGCGCTGTCACCTGACAGCGCCTACCGGGCGCGGCCGTGCCAGCCGTGCAGTTCCCGGAGCGCAGGGCTGCCAGCATGGGCGAAGCTCGAAACGCCCTTTCACCGCAGTCCGCGCCGCGTTCGGCCGCGTACCCGGGAGCAACGCGCCGCTGATTCCGGCAGTGCACGCCTGAAGGGTGTCTTTATTGGCGTACGGTGGTTGACCTGGGGCTTTGCGATCGCCCAAGTATGGGCATGATCAGTGATCGTGGGTCTGCGACTTCTCTACCTGATCTTCTGCCGCCTGCTGGGCTGCCTGCTTTTGCTGGGCCGCTCGACCGCCGCGAACAACGCCGAGATCCTTGCCCTTCGTCATGAGGTCGCTGTGCTGCGTCGACAGGTCGAGCGGCCGCGGCTTTCATGGGCTGATCGTGCCGTGCTCTCCGCTCTCGCACGGCACCTGCCATCCGTCTTACGCCGCCATCGGCTGGTTACCCCGGGCACCCTGCTGGCCTGGCACCGCCGTCTGGTGCACTGGAAGTGGCGCCCGGCGGCGGTCGGATCCGGTCGTCCGCCGTTGCCGGAAGCGACAGTCGCGCTCATCCAGCGCCTGGCGAGAGAGAACCCGACCTGGGGATACGTCAGGATCCAAGGTGAGCTTCGACGGCTTGGCCATCGGGTTGCCGCCGCCACGATCCGGCGCGTTCTGCGCCGCTCCGGTCTGCCGCCCGCACCGCAGCGAGCAAGCCAGCAGACCTGGCGTTCCTTCCTGCGAGCCCAGGCCCACACGCTGCTTGCTTGCGATTTCATGCACGTGGAGACCGTCTTCCTAAGACGTCTCTACGTGTTCTTCGTCATGGAGATCAAGACCCGGCGCGTTCATGTCCTGGGTGTCACCGCACGTCCCACCGGGGCATGGGTCACCCAACTCGCCCGCAATCTGCTCATGGACCTCGAGGAGAGGGCTGGGTGTTTCCGGGTCCTCATCCGTGACCGGGACAGCAAGTTCACCGCCGCGTTCGACGCCGTCTTCGCCGGCAACAGTACAGTTGTCATCCCGACCCCGCCGCAGAGCCCACGGTCAAACGCGTTCGCCGAACGATGGATACGCACAGCCCGCGCCGAATGCACCGACCGACTCCTCATCACTGGTGAACGACATCTGCGCACGGTCCTCACCACGTATGCGGAGCACTGCAACGCCGGACGAGCCCACCGCGGCCTCGACCTACGAGCGCCCGACGACGACCCGAACGTCATCCCCCTGACAGCTGCCGCGGTCAGGCGCCGCCAGGTACTCGGCGGACTGCTCAACGAGTACCACACCACGCCACCCCGACCGCCTCATCATCCACAGCAAACGTGCAGCTCAGCAGCCTAATTCGAATATTGACACCCTTCAGGTCCGCGGGTTCGAACCGTACTCGTCCTTGTAGTTGGCGTCGTAGCACGGCGTTTTCATGGCGCAGGACGAGAAGTTCGGCCTCCTTCGAGGTGTCCCGCCGTAGAAGCACCGTCGGGACGGCGAGGAGGCGTCGAGTCACCTGGTACAGGAGCGACACGATCATCCCATTCTGGTCGCAGCTCTCTGCACGCTGGGTGGGGCGTTTGACCAGCAGCGATGAATAACCAAGCCCCACAGGATGTGCCGATCGCACCCGACCCCTCCCCGCGTCCGCGCCTCCTTGTCGACAGCCCGACGAGGCTCTTCGACTTCGACTGGGCCCTCTCCCTCAAGGATCAGGGCATGCTGGCGAAGCGCAGATCGGCCGAGATGGCCTCGGCCGTCTCGATGACCCGCGGTACGAACCGCGAGCGCAGCTCCCTCAGGGAGACCCGAGCCGCGTTGGCCGAGACATTGATCGCCGCGAGCACCTGCCCCTCGCTGCCCCGAACCGGAGCCGCGGCCGACCGCACCCCTTCCTCACGCTCGCCGTCCACGACGGCGTAACCCTGGGCACGCACCCGCGCCAATTCGGCCGCGAATTCCTTGGGGTCGGTGATCGTACAGGCGGTGAGCCGTGGCAGCGCTCCTTCGGGGAGACCCGATGCCAGCTCCGACTCGGGAAGTGCGGCCAACAGCACCCTGCCCATGGAGGTCGCATAGGCGGGCAGCCGTGAACCTGTGCTCAAGGTGATCGTCATGCTGCGTGGCGCGGGCACCCGCGCCACATAGACGATCTCCGCTCCGTCCAGGGTGGCCATCGAGCAGGATTCGCGCAGCTCGTCCGCCAGCGCCCGCATATGCGGCTGTGCGCTCTCCCAGTAAGGAAGTGCAGACAGATAGCCGAAGCCGAAGCGCAGCACTCGGGGGGTGAGCCGGAAGCTGCGGCCGTCGCTCTGTGCGAACCCGAGCCGCTCGAAGGTGAGCAGCAGCCGTCGCGCGGTCGCCCGGGTCAGACCGGTGGCCTCAGCGGCTTCGCTGACCGTCATCCGCGGGCACTGTGCCGAGAAAGACTGCAGCAGTCGGAACGCCTTCTCCACCGAGTCGATGACGTCGGGATCCTGCCTCGACACTCGTGGGCCTCCCCGTCCGAATCGAAGATCGATGCGGCCACGCTACCTCAGCACTCGGAGCGCTCCCCGTGCCTGGTGACGGTGCGGTTGTGTTCCGCACCTCACTGAGGCTGGAAATCCTGATGGTCGTCGCTCCCTGCCGCACGGAGGGCGGGTTCGCGTTCGCGGATGACGGCCGCGCGACGGATGTGCGCGGCGGTCAGCTCGCCTGCCGCCGTCGCGTCGCCCCGGACCACCGCGTCGAGAATGAGGTCGTGGTCGTGCTGCAGTTCTGCGGCGTGTTCCGCCGTCCAGATCGTGGCCGAGGGCGTGAACCGCACCCACAGTGCGTCGACGTACTGGACGACGAGAGGGGATGACTGCTCATAGATGGCGAAGTGGAAGGCGCGGTTGAGCACGGACAGCTCCGCGGCCGTCGCCTTGCCGCCGCGCTGCGACTCCGCGAGGACGCGGTGGTGCTCGCGGATCAGGTCCAGCCCCGCGGGGGTCATGCGTTCCACCGCCATCGTGGCGGCCGTGCTCTCGGCAGCGGCCCGTAGACGGTAGAGGTCGCGCGCCGTGTCGGGAGTCATCTGCCGGACGGAGGCGCCCTTGTGCGGGGAGTAGGTGATCACCCCGTCGGCCTCGAGTAGCCGCAGCGCCTCGCGTACCGGCGTCGGGCTCACGCCGTAACGCTTCGCCAGCTCCGTCTGCTTGATTAGTTCCCCAGGGCGGATGATGCCGCGGGTGACTTCGTCGCGGATGCGCTCGGCGACATAGGCAGTCCTGCTCAGCGGGGGCGCGGAGCCGCCGTCATCCCGAACCATCGCGCTCCTCTGTATCGTGGCCGGCCTGGGCCGGCGCTCGTTATTCTGTACTCAATAATGTACAGCGTGTAGAGCAAGCGCAGGGGAGTAAGGCGGTAACTCACGCCTCAAGGTAGGGGCCAACCACGTCCCGATGTGGCCCCTGCGTCGGCGTTCCCTGCGCCGACCGCGCCATCGCTCCGCGTCCTCGGGCTTTCGCCGTACTTCGGTCGGCCTGTGCCACTCATCAGCGTATTCGGGCCGGCAGGCGCACCGTGAACCGACCGCCCGTCAGTGGGCATCGAAGACTCTAGACAACACTCTATAGACTATGTAATGTCCGCGACTGCGGGGAGCGGGACAGTGGCGTGGCTCACGTCGCCTCCGAGAATGCCCCCCTCTCAGCGTCGAGAGTCTGGAGTCCGAATGACCAAGCAAGTAGGGCTGACCTGGGATGTCGCGGAATGGGTCGTCGCGCAGCAGCACACCGCGTTGCCTGACGCTCTGCACCGTCATGTGCGGCGGATGATCCTTGACCACCTGGCCGGAGTCGTCGCGAGTTCCGTGGGGCCGGTCTCGGCATCGGTCGCGGCTCACGCCGGACGGACGTATCCCGGTGATGTCGCCACCGCCATCGGGCACGGCCGCATATCAGCCCTGGGGGCGGCGCTCATCAATGGGACGAACGGCCACGGGATAGAAGCCGACGAGGGCTACACCCCTGGGAGCATGCACCCGACGTCGGTCATCCTCCCCGCCGTCTTCGCGGTTGCTCAGGAGCGCCGGATCGAAGCCGAGCGGGTTCTCGTCGCCGCGGCCATCGGAATGGAACTGTCCTGCCGTATCGCCGCCGCCGGACACCCGGCGACGCGGAACAACCACTTCCACAACACTGCCATCGCCGGCGTGCTGGGGGCGGCCGCCGCCGTGAGCGTGCTGCTGGATCTGGACGCGAGCGGCGTGGCCAATGCTCTGGGCATCGCCGCCTCGCACGCCAGTGGCCTGTTCGAGTTCCTCAGCGGTTCCGCCGAGGTCAAGCGGCTGCATCCCGGAAAGGCCGCCCGCGACGGAATCGTCAGCGCTGATCTGGCGCTCGCGGGACTGACCGGGCCGACGACGGTGCTGGAAGGACGGGACGGCTACTTCGCCGCGTTCGCCGGCGCCGAGGGCACGGACTGGTTTCCCGAGACGGTGCGGGACGGGCTGGGGGAGCGGTGGGTGCTCCTGAACACCTACGTCAAGCCGTATCCGTGCTGCCGCCACCTCCATGGCGCGATCGACGCCGTGCTGGCGCTCCGGAAGGAGCACGCGATCGACCCCGCACAGATCGATCGGATCCACGTCGGAACGTTCAAGATCGCCACCAATCACGCCGGGACGGTCCTCGACACCGTGCTCCAGGCGCAGCTCAGCCTTCCTTTCACGGTGGCGGTGGCGCTGCTCCGCGGTTCGGTCACCCTGACCGACTTCGACGTGAAGTCGCGACATGATGACGAGGTGGCTGCCCTGATGGGCAAGGTCACCGTCGAACTCGACGCGACGGCCGACGCCGCCTATCCCAAGACCGGCCGGCCGGCCGATGTCACGGTCACGCTGAGCGACGGTACCCGGCTGCGTCACCGAGTTCAGCATCCCTACGGAGAACCGGCGAACCCGTTGTCGGACGAGGCCCTCGAGGGAAAGGCCAGGGGGCTCGTCGAACCGGTCATCGGTGCGGCCGGTTGCCAGGAACTCATCGCGGCGGCGTGGAACTTCCGCGATCTGGACTTCCTCGACGGACTCGACCGCGCGGTACGCCGCGAGGCCGGCCGCCACAGCGCGCTGTCGGCGTGAGCGGAGAGGAGCCCACTCATGAAGGTTGACGTGCGTGGCCTGGAGCTCGTCTACGGCGACTTCGTGGCCATCAGAAATCTGGACCTCACCATTGAGGACGGGCAGTCCGTCGTACTCCTCGGGCAGTCCGGATGCGGCAAGACCAGCACCATGCGGTGCATCGCAGGGCTGGAGTCGCCCACCCGGGGATCGATCTCGATCGGTGACAAGGCGGTCTTCGACGCCGCACGCGGCAAGGCCGTTCCCGCCTTCCGGCGCAATGTGGGGATGGTCTTCCAGTCGTACGCCGTGTGGCCGCACAAGACGGTGCTCGAGAACGTCGCGTTCCCCCTGAAGATGAAGGGCGTTGCCAAGGGCGACCGCCGCCGTGAGGTATTGGCGGTCCTCGAGGTCGTGGGACTGGCGCATCTCGCCGACCGGGGCGCCAGCATGCTCAGCGGCGGTCAGATGCAGCGGGTCGCCCTGGCCCGTTCGATGGCGATGGCCCCCGGTGTGCTGTTGCTCGACGAACCGCTGTCGAACCTGGACGCGCGGCTCCGTGACGACCTGCGCGTCGAACTCCGGCGCATCCAGGTCGAGCGCGGCCTGACCAGTCTGTATGTCACCCATGACCAGCAGGAGGCGCTCGCCCTGGCCGACCAGATCGCGATCATGCAGGAGGGACGGGTCACCCAACTGGGCACGCCCGAAGAGATCTACCAGGCCCCCGCCAGCGCCTCGATCGCCTCGTTCCTCGGCGTGACGAACATCTACCCGGTCAAGCCCTCGGCCTCCTCGCGACACGTCGAGCTGACCGACCACTCCGTGACCCTGCGTGCCGCCACGTCCCCGCCGGACGGCCCGTCCAGCGTCTGCATCCGGCCCGAGGACGTCCAGGTCGGCCTTGCCCCGTCGGCCCCTGCGGCATCAGCGGACCGGGACGGGACGACGAACTCCTTCGCGGGCACCGTCGACGTCGCGGTCTTCCAGGGCTCATCCATACGGTGCAAGGTCACCACCGACTCGGGGCTGCGCATCGAGGCCATCTGCCCCCCGCCGGCGACGGGGCACCTCTCCCACGGCGCGCGCGTCATGGTCCGTATCGACCCGGAACGGGTGAAGGTAGTCCCCAACACGGTTCCGGAACTGGCGGAGTCGGTGATGGCGGCATGAGCGCGACTCTCCTCGATTCCGAGCCGGCCACCGTCGAACCGGCCAAGCGGCGGCGCCCGCAAAAGGCGGGCCGCCGCGCCAGGCTCCTCAGCCTTCCGCTGCTGGTGATTGTGGGGTTCCTCGTCCTGGTACCGGCGGGTTTCATCCTGCTCGCCGCGGTGAGCGAGGACGTGCCACGGCCTGGCAGCATCGGTTTCGACCTGACCTTCGACAACTTCCGGATACTCACCGAGGCGGGGGTGCTCGAAGCGATGGCCGACTCGTTGCTGATCGCCGTGTCCGCGACGGTGCTGGCGCTGCTGATCGGCGGGTTCCTCGCCTTCCTGACCGCACGGACCGACATCCCGTGCAAGGGCTTCGTCTTCCTGATCGGCCTCATGCCGCTCTTCCTGCCCTCCTATGTCGGGGCACTGGCCTGGTCCATCCTCGGCAGTCCCGGGGCAGGGCTGATCAACATCGGCTTCCGCGACCTCGGCCTGACCGGCCCCGTCGACATCTACTCGGTACCCGGCATCGTCATGGTGATGGCGATGTACTACGCGCCGTACGCCTTCCTGATGATCCACAGCGCGATGTCGCTGATGAATCCGGACCTGGAGGACGCGGCGGGGGTTCATGGCGGGTCGGTCTGGAGGACGATCCGGTCGGTGACGGTGCCCCTGGCGCTTCCGGCGATCCTCGGATCGGGTCTGCTGATCTTCGTCCTCGTCTTCGAGAACTTCCCGGTCGCACAGATGCTGGCCACCCCCGGCAACATCAACACCCTGCCGACCTTCATCTACAAGCTGATGAACGCCGCGCCCTCGCGCGGAAACGAAGCGGCGGCCGTCGCGGTCGTGCTGGTCGCCGTCGTCGTGACCGTCACACTCTTCCAGCGGCGTATCCTCGCCAAGCGCTCGTACACCACCGTGTCTGGTAAGGGGGTCAAGGCGCGCACACTGTCGCTGGGCCGGTACAAGGCGCCTGCCCTGGCCGCGGCGCTGCTCTACTTCCTGCTGGCCATCGTGGGCCCCCTCCTGGGGCTGTTCCTCTCGGCCATTCGTACCTCGCCGTACATGAGCTCTTTCGACAGCCTCACCGAGCCGGGGGCACTGAACATCACGTCCTTCGCCGACGCCGTGTCCTCCGATGTGTTCGCCAAGGCCGCCACCAACAGCGTGTTCGTCTCGGTGCTGGCGGCGCTGGGCGGAACGGTCCTGGCCTTCCTCGCAGGATATGTGGTGTACCGCACCAACTCCTGGGCGCGAGGCGCACTGGAAGCGCTGTCGATGATCCCGCTGGCCATTCCCGCCGTGGTGCTCGGCATCGGACTGCTGTGGACCTGGCTGGTGATGCCGGTGTCCGTCTACGGGACCCTGTGGGTGCTGATCCTCGGTTTCATCGCGGTACAGATGCCCCAGGGCTTCCGCGGCATCGCCGCGGCGATCCAGGCCACCGACCGGGACCTCGAGGACAGCGCGGTGATGCTGGGCGCCCGACGGTCACGGGCGATCTCCTTCGTCACGCTGCCGCTGCTGCGGACCGCCGTCTCCTCGACGTTCCTCCTGCTCCTCATGCTCAGCATGAGGGAGCTGACCGTTCCCCTCTTCCTCTACACCACCGACACCGAGACCCTGTCGATCGCCATCTACGACCAGTTCGAGAACGGCGGAGCGCTGCGGGAAGCGTCGGCCACCGCACTCGTCTACTGCCTGATCATGTTCGTCCTGAGCTACCTTCCGCGCCGTCTCGGCGCACGAAACGGGGGCCTCGGTGCGTAATCGAATCCCACGGCGCCGCGGACACCGCGGCCGGGCCCGCTACCTCACCACGGCCGTACTGGCTCTGTCGGTCATGGCCTCGGCGACGGCCTGCGGTGACCTGTCGGCCACCAAATCCAAGGAAGCCCGGGAGCTGCTGCCCCCTCCGGCCATCGACCGGTCGAACGGTCTGCGCATCGACGGCGAGCTGGTGGCGGACCGGAAGCTGTACGAGGCGGCGAAGAAGGACACGGTCATCCTCTATTCGGGAACCGGCAAGGAGGCCGAGGACCTCGCCGTCGCCCGGTTCGAGCAGGACACGGGCATCAAGGTCGAACTGACCCGGCTGCCCACGAACAAGCTCGCCGAACGTGTCCTGTCGGAAAACGGCGCCGGCAAACTGTCGGCCGAGGCCATCCGCATCACCGACCCCCGCATCGCCCAGCAGCTCGCGAAGGCGGGTGTCTACGTCCCGTACCGCACCCCGTTCCACACCAAGCTGCGCAGGCAGAAAGCGGTGACCAACGATCGGTTCTGGACCGGGTACTACTTCGTCAACGCGCTGGGCTACAACTCGGCCCTCGTCACGGACCATCCCCCCACGCGGTGGGAGGATCTGACCGCCTCCCGGTACCGCGACAAGCTCGGTGTCGTGGCCATCACCACGGGCGGGACCCTGAATGCTCTGGCCCGCTTCCAGATCGAGAGCTTCGGACCCGAGTTCCTCATGGCGCAGGGACGGCAGAACGCGCGTATCTTCGACTCGACCTCCACTGAGGTCGACGCGCTCGCCCGCGGCGAGATCTCCGTGGCCTCCCTCAGCTTCAACAACGCCTTCGCCGCCCAGTTGGCGGGCGCGCCGATCAAGCTCGTCATCCCGGAGAAGGGGATCTCCGCCTCGGCAGGTCCCCTGGGGCTGACCGCCGCGGGAGTCAGAAGTCCTGCCGCCCGGGTGTTCGCGAACTGGCAGATGTCCAAGGAAGGCCAGAGCTTTGCCGCGGCCCAGGGATTCGTTCCGGCCCGCACCGATATCAAGCCGGTCAAGTCCGGTGAATACCAACTGCCCCAGGCCGACTCGCCCCGCTTCCACCTGCTGACCGAGAAGGGGTTCGCGCAGCACGCGGACGCCGACGCCAAGGTCTGGAAGAAGGCGTTCGACTTCATCGGATGAGCGCGCTGATCCGCCGTGGCCGCCGATCCGCCATCGCACACCTCCACAAGAGACACAAGGAACCGCATACGCATGCCAGACACGACGACCGAACGTCAGGATCTCGTCGACTCCGTCCGATCCTTCGCCCGCCGCCACCTGGCCGACGGCGCGCTGGAGCGCGCCCACGACCCCCGGTACTCCTGGGACATCGCCCAGCTGCTGGCCGACCAGGGACTGCTGGGCCTGACCATCTCGGCCGAAGACGGCGGGCAAGGAGCCGGGCTGGCGAACGCCGTGGCTGTGATCCAGGAGATCGCGCAGGTCTGCCCAAAGAGCGCTGACATCCTCCAGGCCGGAAACTTCGGCGCGATCAGGACGTTCGCCGAATTCGGAACGAGCCGACAGAAGCAGAAGTACCTGCCCGATCTGCTCGCCGGACGCGCGCTGCTCTCCTTGGGCATGAGCGAACCGGAAGCCGGCTCGGCTGCCACCGAGCTGAAGACCACCGCCACCGAGGACGGCGATTCGATCGTCGTCAACGGCACCAAGATCTGGTCGACCCACAGCGTCGACGCCACCCTGTTCCTGGTCTACGTCCGGTTCGGCCCGGGCACCTCCAACATCGGATCGGTCCTCATCGAGCGCGGCACCGAGGGCTTCACCCTCGGATCCCCCTCGTCGTACATGAGCGGCGAGACCTGGGCGCAGCTGTACTTCGACAACTGCCGCATCCCGAAGGAGAACATCCTCCTGGGCCCCGGCGGATTCAAGAAACAGATGAGCGGCTTCAACGTCGAGCGCATCGGCAACGCCTCCCGCGCCCTGGCCCTGGGCCGTCTGGCCTTCACGATCGCCAAGGACCACGTCAGCCGAAGGACCCAATTCGGGCGCACCCTCAACGAGTTCCAGGGACTCCAGTGGAAGTTCGCCGAGGTGGCGGTCGCCCTGGACGCGGCCGGAGCACTGCTCGACCGGGCCGTCCGCAACGCCGAGGACGGGCTGCCCTCGGCCTATGAGACATCGGTCGCCAAACTCGCCGCGAACGAGGCGGGCTTCCGCGCGGCCAACGAGGCGATGCAGGCCATGGGCGCGATGGGATACAGCACCGACACCCTCGTCGAGTACTGCATGCGGCGCACCCGCGGATGGATGATCGCCGGGGGGTCGACCGAGATCCTGAAGAACCGGATCGCCGAGGAAATCTTCGGCCGGCGCTTCAGCCAGCGCGGGTGAGCGGTGAGGAGACCATGACTGTGGAGAACACCGGGGCCGGGCGGCGATGGGGCCCCATCACCCTCACCACCGAACAGGACGTGGCGCTGCTGATCATCGACCACCCTCCTGTCAACGCCAGTACTGCTGAGGTGCGGGCCGGTCTGCTCGCCGGCATCGAGGCGGCCGGCCGCGACGACATGATCACGGCCGTCGTACTGATCGGGGCCCAGCGCCACTTCATCTCCGGCTCGGACCTGCGGGAGTTCTCCGGGCCCTTGCCGGAACCGCAACTCCCCGCGGTGATTGCCGCGATCGAACAGTGTCCCAAACCCGTGGTGGCGGCACTGGCGGGTGCCACGCTGGGCGGCGGGTTCGAACTCGCGCTCGGGTGCGATGGCCGGATCGCCCTGGCAGGAGGGACGGTCGGATTTCCCGAGGTGACCCTCGGGATGATTCCCGGTGCCGGCGGGACCCAGCGCACCCAACGGCTGGTCACCCCCGCCCGGACCCTCGAACTGGTCACCTCCGGCGCCCGGATCCCGGTCGAGCTGGCGCACGACGAGGGGCTGGTCGACGAGGTGGTGATGTCATCGCTGCGTGACGAGGCGATCAGGTTCGCCCGGAAACTGGGCGGCAAGCGGGTGCTGCGCGCCCTGCCGGTACGCACGGACCCGCCCGGAGCAGTCGAGGAGGCTGCCCGCGCGGCGCTTGCCCGTGGTGCGGCTCGCCCGGCCGTCGTGGCCGCCGTGGGCGCGGTCCTCACCGGGACCGCCGTACCCGTCGGGCGCGCCCTCGCCCACGAACGTGCCGCGTTCAACCGGTTGCGCACCGGGACGGAGGCGGCCGCGGTGCGCCACCTGTTCTTCGCCCGCACCGCGGTGCGGAAGGCGAACCGGCCCAGCGGGAACGCCGAAGTCGGCCACGTCGGTGTGGTCGGGGCAGGGACCATGGGGGCCGGGATCGCCCGCGCCCTCGTGGAGGCCGGCATCGCGGCCACCGTGGTCGACCAGGCCCCCGAGGCGGCGGATCGTGCTGTTGACGCGCTGCGCGGCACCTACGAGCGAATGACGTCCTCCGGGCGTCTCTCGTCCGATGAGGCCGGCAGACGGCTTGGCCTGCTTTCGGCCGGCTCAGGGTTGCGGGATCTCGCGGCGGCCGACCTGGTCATCGAGGCGGTGTACGAGGACACCGACGTGAAGACGGATGTCCTCAGGCAACTGGAGAACATCACGGCTCCGGACACCACCATCGCGACGAACACCTCCTACCTCGACGTCGACGTCCTGGCGTCCGCGCTGGAGGAGCCCTCCCGCCTCGTGGGTCTGCACTTCTTCAACCCGGCACACCGGTCTGCGGTCCTCGAGGTCGTGCGCGGCGCGCGTTCGTCGGACCGGACCATGGACATGGCACTGACGATCGCCCACGCCCTGCGGAAGCTGCCGATCATCGCAGGCGTGTGCGACGGCTTCATCGGAAACCGGATATACAACGCCTACCGCCGACAGTGCGAGCTGATGGTGGAGGAAGGAGCGGCGCCCGAGCAGGTCGACCGGGTGCTGGAGGACTTCGGCTTCGCGATGGGACCGTTCGCTGTCTCCGACATGTCGGGTCTCGACATCGCCTGGCGGATGCGGCAACGCAGAGCGGCCGACCGGGACCCGCGCGAGCGATACCCGGACATCGCGGACCAACTCTGTGAGCTGGGCCGGCTGGGACAGAAGACCGGCAACGGCTGGTACCACTACGAGCCCGGATCGAGGACACCCGTACCGGACAGCCGGGTGGCCGAACTGATCGACCGGTCCCGGCGGTCCAAGGGCATCGAGCCGCGAACGTTCACCGGTCCCGAGATCGTGGACCGGGCGCTGATGGCGATGGCCAACGAAGCTGCTCTGCTCCTGGCCGACGGCATTGCCGACCGCGCCACAGACATCGACCTCATGCTGACGCTCGCCTACGGCTTCCCGGATCACGAGGGCGGCATCACCTTCTGGGCGCGCGGCCAGGACCCGGCGGTACTGGACCGGAGCCAGAAGCGGCTCGGCGAGGCGACCGGGTGGGGCTTCCGCCCAGGGCGCTTGTCGCTTCTCACCGCCGGCTGAGGGCGGAGTGCGCCGCGCCGGTTGATGGCGGACCGCGGGTTCACGGTCCGCCATCGGCGTGCCGCTGTGGCGTCAGCGGTGGCCGGAGATCACCCCCTGCTGCACCACCGACGCGGCGAGAGCGCCGTCCTGCCGGTGAATCAGTCCTCGCGCCAGTCCCAGCCCCGACGAGCTGAACGGGCTGTCCTGGACGTAGAGCAGCCAGTCACCCGCCCGCACATCCGCGTGAAACCACATCGCGTGGTCGACGCTGGCCACCTTGCGGTGCCCCGGTCGGTCCAGTTCGCCGCGGGCCTTGTGAATCGCGGGAAGAAGGGAACGGTCCGAGGCAAAGGCCAGGACCGAACGCTGGACGTTCTGGTCGGCATCGACGACGGGAGCGACTCGGAACCAGAAACACCGCATCGAGGGATCGTCCAGGAACTCATCGTCGACGTACCTCACGTCCAGCGGACGGGAACCGGTCCACCAGTCCCGACGGCTGCGCCAGTTGAAGCCGTCGGGACAGTGCTTGTTCTCGCTCCGCTCGTGCAGCGGAGCCAGTGTCTCGGGCTCGGGGACTGACGGCATCGGCAGCCCGCGGACGCCGCCGTCGCCCCGGGGCTCGGCAAACGTCACGTTGAACGCCAACAGCGTGCGACCGTCCTGTTCGGCGTGCACCGAACGCACCGAGAAGGAACGGCCGTCGCGCACCCGGGACACCGCGTACCGGATCTCCCGATCCGGCTGCCCCGAGCGCAGGAAGAACGTGTGCAGCGAATTCGCGACACGAGTGGCCTCAACGGTCCTGGCGGCCGCGAGCAACGCCTGCGCCAGCAGGTGCCCCCCGAAGACGCGTTGGTCGAAACCGCGTGGTGGGAAACCGGTGAAGGCGTCCCCGCCCGCCGGTATCAGCGCGAGACGCTCCACGAGCGGATCGGTATTGATCACCGCTTCCCGCGAGGACTCGTCTCCCTGCGTCAGTTCCATGTGTGGCACTCCTTCACGTGCTGCCCCCCGTCTCAAAGGGGATGGCGCCAGGGGTCTGTAGACAACATTCTATAGAGTATGGAACTATCGCGCCGAGGGGTGGCGATGTCAGCGCCCTCGTCACCTCATCCAGGACGACCAGGCGTCCACACGGCACCTTCGAGTCGGCGCCACCGCGCCACCGGCGCGGTCACCTTCAGGAGATGACGGCCATGCAGAACCCAGCCTCCCAGCACGCGCTTGCTCAGGCTCTCTTGAGCCCGCGCAGTGTCGCCATCGTGGGAGCGTCCGACAATGCGGCCAAGACCACCGGACGGCCGCAGCGGTTCCTCGCGCACGCGGGCTACACCGGGAGGACGTACTTCATCAATCCCCGCCGGGACAGCGTCCAGGGGGTGAAGGCCTGGCCGAGCCTTTCCGCCCTGCCCGAGGCCCCGGAGCACGTCTACATCATGACCGGCGCTGAGACGGCCATCGAGGTGGTCGGCGAGTGCGCCCGGCTCGGTGTGCGGATCGCCACGGTGCTCTCCTCGGGCTTCGCCGAAGAGGGAGAGGCGGGTCGCGAACGCGAAGACCGGCTCCGGGCGAAGGCCGCCGAGGGGGAGGTGCGACTGGTCGGGCCGAGCAGCCTCGGTGTGATCAACCCGCGCAACGGAGTGATGCTCACCGGGAACGCGGCCTTCGGCGAGCCGGACACCCCGCAGGGCGGCATCTTCGTCGCCTCGCAGTCGGGCAGCGTCATCGGTGCGCTGGTGAGCCGTGCGCGTGGCCGCGGCATCGGGTTCGCCGGACTCGTCTCCACCGGAGGCGAAGCCGACCTCTCGCTGGGCAGTATCTGCGAAGCCACTCTCGACGATCCGGGCATCACCTCATACGCGCTCTTCCTGGAGTCGCTGCGTCACGCGGAGGACCTCGCCTCCTTCGCGGCCGCGGCCCACAAAGCGGGCAAGCCCGTCGCCGTGTACAAACTCGGCAGGTCACAGGAAGCCGCAGCCCTGACGGTCTCCCACACAGGCGCGCTCGCGGGCGAGGACAGCGAGTCGGAGGCGTTCTTCGCTGCGTGCGGCTTCAGCCGGGTCTCACACTTCGAGTCCCTCGTAGAGGCCCCCGCGCTGCTGCGGCGGATCCCGGCCTCCGCAGAACGCGGCACTCCGCGGATCGGCGTGGTCACCACCACTGGTGGCGGAGCGGCGGTCATGGTCGATCAGCTCGCGTTGCGGGGCATGACCGTCGTGGGCCCCAGCTCCGAACTCCTGGACCGTATGGCGGAGGCGGGTGCGGCCGTTCCGCACAGCCTGATCGCGGACCTGGGGCTGGCCGGGGCGAAGCACGACATCGTGACCAATGCGCTGCGGGTGATGCAGGACAGCGGCGAGTTCGACCTGATCGTTTTCGTCATCGGGTCCTCGGCACGGCTCAACCCCGAACTGGCGGTGCACGCGATCGCCGAGCGCGGCGATCACAAGGTGCCACTGGTGGCGTTCGCCCTTCCCGAGGCCCCCGAAGCCGCGGAGTTGCTCAACCAGTCCGGGGTGCCGGCCTTCCGGACCCCGGAGTCGTGCGCCGACGTCGTCGCTGCGGCATTCACCCGCCGACCGGCCACCATCGGCGAGCACACGCGGTTCGCCCAGGGCACCAGGGCCGAGGCGATGGTCCTGGACGAACAGGCGTCTGCCGCCCTCCTCGATGGGCAAGGGGTCGTGACGGCACCCGCGGTTGCGCTCGCCGTGGCGGATCTGGACGGCCCGATCGACCTTCCCTTCGAGTATCCAGTGGTGGTGAAGGCCCTCTCGGCCGAGCTGCCGCACAAGAGCGAGGCCGGCGGTGTGGTCCTGGGTGTGCGTGACGCCGAGGGCGTACGGGCCGCCGCCCGCGCCATCGTCACCGATGTTGCCGCCTACGATCCCAAGATCGGTGTCGACCGCGTCCTGGTGCAGCGGATGATGGACCCCGGTCTCGCCGAGGCACTCGTCGGCTACCGGCTGAGCCCCGACGTCGGCCCCATCGTGGTGCTGTCCACCGGCGGTGTGCTGGCGGAACTGTTCGCCGACTCCGCCGTCAGGCTGGCGCCCGTGACACACGAGACGGCTCTCGACATGATCCACGAGGTCAAGGGACTGTCGGTCCTCAAGGGATACCGGGGCGCGCCGGCCGGCGACGTCCAGGCGCTCGCCCGCGTGATCGTCGGCATATCGCACCTCGCCACCGACCACCCCGATGTGCTCGAAGCCGAGGTGAATCCGATCGCCGTCGGTCGCGCCGGTGCGGGAGTCACAGCTCTGGACGCTCTTGTCCGGCGCCGGGCGGCCACGCCGTGAGACCGACGGATCGCCGTGGGGTTCTTCCGCTCCACGGTGATCCCGGCAGCGCCGCCGCGGCGGCCAAGGATGGGAGACCTGGCAGGTCGCTCGTGGCGGTCGGGGACCGGTGTGGTTTCTCTGTACCAGGACTCGATGACCGAGGTCGCGCCTGGCGGGGCGTTCGGGAAGCCCTGGGAGCAAAGCAACCTCTTGTCCGCTCCTCGGGCCGCCCCGCCTGCACTCGGCGTGTGCCCCAGGAACAGACCGACGCAGATCATCTGCACTTCTGGTCGTTCATCGAACACGCGGTGGAGCGGGTCGGCCGGGAAGTGTGCCGTGTGGACCCGCTCGCGATGAGGTTGGCCGGCATGAGCAGGGCCGCGGTATCGGCGCTGGTGAACACGGTGGAGAGGGGCGGTCTGGTGGGCAAGGAGCGTGCCGCGTATGACGGACGCGCGCTCCAGCTCCGTCTCACGGACGCCGGCCAGGAGGCCATCACCTCGGCCTTCCAGGCCCATGACGAACGCCGGTGGATCCACGACCACCTCGGCGCAGCCGATCACACCTGCGTACACGGTGGCCCCCGACGGGGAACCACCGTGATCGTTCAGCCGACGGGGATGGACTGCTCGGTCCAGATCACTTTTCCGACGTCGGTGTAGCGCGTCCCCCAGCGGTGGCAGAGCTGGGCGACGAGGAACAGGCCTCGGCCACCCTCGTCGGTGTGACGGGCACGGCGCATGCGCGGGGAGGTACTGCTGCCGTCGGACACCTCGCAGACAAGTCCTTCGTCACGCAACAGGCGTACCTGGACGGGCTCGCAGCCGTAGCGGATCGCGTTGGTGACCAGCTCACTCACGATCAGTTCGGTGCTGAACGCCAGTTCCTCCAGATCCCAGTCGCAGAGCCGTCGGGTGATGGCATCACGGACAGCGGAAACCTGGGAGGGGGCCGATGGAACTCCCCAAACGGCCACCTGCTGACTGTCCAGCCCTTGGAGATCGGCGACCAGCACAGCCACGTCGTCGTCGAGCCTCCCGGACAGCAGCGCCTCCAGAACGGCGTCACAGGTCTCCTCCGGCGACGAGCCCGAGCCGGAGCCCAGCAGGGCGTGCCGGAGCAGTTTCAGGCCGTCGTCGAGGTCGCGGCCGCGACGCTCGACGAGACCGTCGGTGAAGAACACCAGCCTGCTGCCGGCTGCCAGTTCGATCTCGGTCGTCTCGAACGGAATGCCGCCCAGACCCAGCGGTGGCCCCGGGGGCAGACGCAGGAACCTGACGGAGCCGTCCGGACTCACCAGGGCGGGTTCGGGGTGGCCGGCCCGTGCCATGGTGCAACGCCGGGTCACCGGATCGTACACGGCGTACAGGCAGGAAGCGCCGATCACGCGCTCGTGGCCCTCCTCGTCGTCCAGTCGGCAGGCCAGGTCGTCGAGCCCGGTCAGCAGGTCCTCGATGGGGAGGTCCAGGGCGGCGAAGTTGTGCACCGCGGTACGCAGCCGGCCCATGGTGGCGGCGGCATGCACACCATGGCCGGTCACGTCGCCCACGACCAGGGCGACCCGGCAACCGGACAGCGGGATGACGTCGTACCAGTCCCCGCCCACGCCCGACCGGGCCGGCAGGTAGCGGTACGCGGCGTCCACGGCGTTCTGGCGTGGCAGGCCCCGGGGCAGCAGGCTGCGTTGCAGGGCGAGTGCGGTGGCGTGCTCGCGGGTGTACCGGCGGGCGTTGTCGATGCACAGGGCGGCTCGGCCGACGAGCTCCTCGGCGAGTGTCATGTCGTCGTCCTCGAAGGCGGGGGACTGATCGGTCCGGACGAACGTGACCACACCGAGTACGGTGTCCCGGGCCCGCAGGGGAGCGGCGACCAGCGAGCGCGCTCCCTGATCGAGCAGTGCCGCACAGCGTTCGGGGTCCTGGGTCCGCCAGCCGTGCGCCTCACTGAGCATCGGCTCGTGCACGGCCCGTCCCCCGGCGAGGCAGCGTGCCTGTGGCGTCGCGGGTGCGTATACGACGGTGTCCCCGACGGGGTACCAGAGGCCGTGCCCCAGGGCATCGGAAGAGGCGGTACGCCGCAGCACGGGTGTGGTTCCGGGGCCGGGGGCCTCGCCCTCCGGTACACCCTCTGCGAGGTCGACCGCGCAGAAGTCGGCGAACTCCGGAACGGCCACCTTCACCAGTTCCTCGGCGGTGCGGCGCACGTCCAGTGTGGTGCCGACGCTCACACCGATATCGCAGAGCAGCGCCAGCCGACGCCGCGCGAGCACGGCCAGCCGGCCGATGGCCGGTTCCCCGACGGCAACCAGCCAGCCGCCGTCATCACCGCCGGACCCGGGGCCCTCCGCCACATCGTGGTGCGGGAAGGTGCCGGCGGGGCGGGGAGCGATCGTGCGGGCCTCGGCCGGCGAACCGCGGAGCGGGAAGGACCGCGCGATCGCGGCGGAGGACGACGGCGGAACCGTCATGTTTCTGGTCCGGTCGGGGTCATCGCTGGCTACTGTGGCGGGCTGTCGGTGGTCCCTGTCCAGAACGCTGGCCTGCACGATGAAGCCGGTGTCCTCGGTGTCGCCCGCCCCCGCCGCACGCGAGGCCCCAATAGCATCGGGCATGCGTCGGCAGAGCAGAATCACCGTTCCGCCGGACGAAATCGATACCTCTCTCACGGCCGGGCTGCCCTCCGCGATCAACTCGGCGGCTGTCTCCGACAAGATGGCCCGGTCCCGGCTGTCGAGCATGTCCCAGGGCGGTCCGGTGCCGCGCAATCGCCTGGAAGTACGTCTGCTCGCCCGGGCGAACTCCAGGAGCAACTCTCTCCCGCCGAGTCGAACGCTCCAGCAGCCGGCGCTCGATCGCTGTAGCAGCCGCGCGGACGTAATCCAGCATGGGAGGAGCGGCGTCCGTGCGCAGGCTCGTGATGTCCAGTACTCCCTCGATGCGCCCGCTGAGCGGCTCGCGCACCGGGGCCGCGGCACACGTGAATGAATCAAATGCGTGGGCGAAATGCTCGGGCCCCGCGATATAGACCGGCCGCCGCTCGGCGAGCGCAGTGCCGATGCCATTGGTGCCGCTGGTCCGCTCGGGGAAGCCGAAACCAGGGATCAGCAAGGCTTCCCGGAAGAGACGCCCCAGAGCCGAGTCCCGTACCCGCCGCTGGATGACCATGCCCTGGCCGTCGCAGATGGCCAGAGCGACGCGCTGGCTGCCGAGGCGTATCTCCAGTTCGTCCAGGACGGGCTGGGCGGCGGCCGTGAGCAGGCCCTGGGTGTCCAAGTCCTCGTTGTACAGCCAGCCGGGGTCCTCAGCCTCCACCCCGAGTGACCTGCTGCGGCGCCAAGAGGCCAGGATGCAGTCCCTGACCGCTCGCATCGGTATGCGATCATTCAGAAACTGTTCGTGCGCCGCCTCCAGCGCGGCCCATTCCTCCGGGCCGCCGCTGTCCGTCCAGCGGAACACCACCTCGATCACTTCCCCGTCAGCACTCTGACCGGTGCGATGCAGTTCTACTTCTTGTATTGATTTGCTGGCTTTCAGGCTCGCATCCTCTGCGTGCCCCCTCGTCTGGACGGGGGGACAACCGCGCCGCGCGGCGAACTCCCCGTACGGCCGATCCTGTGACCTCGGCGAGCAGGGTGGCCGCGCGCTCCACGATGTCCAGCGCCCCTGCCGGGCCCCAGGGCAACGCGTGAGGACGAGCGGTGTGTATCGTCCCCGTCCTTGTGCACAGTCATCAGCGCCTTGCGCAGCCGTCCCGGACCGCGTCCGGCAGTGCGGCCAGCAGAACCCGGCCGAGGGATATCGGATAGCCCGGCAGGCGTGCACCGACGTTGAAGGTGAGCGCAACGCTGTGTTCCCACCACAGGGACGAGGACATGTAGCCATAACCGAGGCGCATCACCTTCGCGGTCAGCCTGAACAGGCGGTCCTCCCGGGTGGCGAAACCGAGTCGGGTGAAGGTGACCAGTACCGGCCGGACGGTGGCTCGCGTGAAGCCGGTGGCATCTGCTCGGATCACCCGATCTACCTGGTCCCGGTGCCCTATCGCGGCCGGAGCGAGCGCGTGCCCAGGCCGCGATACGGAGTCAGGCGGCCGTATCAGGCGCGCGGGAAGTCGAAGCACTCCGATGGATTGTCGACGAGGAGCCGCTTGCGGTCGGCGTCAGTGGGCGCGATGCCGGCGAGCAGGTCGACGAGATCACCGTCGTCGGGGACGAAGCCGTGGGTGTTGGGGTGGGGGAAGTCGGTTCCCCAGACGACGCGCTCCGGTGCGCTGCGCAGAAGCAGCCCGGCCAGCTGCGCGGCATCGCTCATGTCCGGTGGCATGGTGGCCAGCCGGTCAGCGCCGCTCAGCTTGACCCACGTCCGCCCGGTGTCGAGGAGCCGTCGCAGCGCGTTCACCGACGGGGAGTTGATGCCCCGGCGCAGGTCGACACGGCCCATGTGGTCGATGACGACCGGTAGCGGCAGCGCGCGCACCGTTTCCTCGTGCTCGGCGAGGCCGTCCCCGGTGACGTGCAGTGCGATGTGCCACCCGTAGGGGCGGACCAGGTCGACGACGGTGGCGATCGCCTCGGGCGAGGGCGCGGGACCCAGATGCGAGGCGAAGTGCAGCCGAGTGCCACGCACTCCGGCCTCGTGCAGCCGGGCGACCTCGGCCGGCCCGGTATCCGGCCGGACCAGGGCCACGCCCCGGTAGCGGCCCGCGCCCTCATCGAGCGCCGCCACGAGCGAGGAGTGGTCGGCGCCGTGCGCGGCCGATTGAACGATCACTGCCCGGCGGAAGCCCAACAGGTCATGGAGCTTTTGCAGGTCGGAGAGCGGGGCCTCGGGAGGGGTGAAGGTGCGGTCCGGGGCGTAGGGGAATCGGTCCGTGGACCCGAAAATGTGGCAGTGCGCGTCGCACGCATCGGCGGGCAGCGCGATCGTCGGCGGATGGGGGTTGGGATGCGGTCCGGGGTTGGTCGGTGTACTCATTGGCGGTTCCTGATCGTTGTCGTTCTGTGGCACTCCGGCACGGACTGCCTGCGGGTGCCGGCCTCGATCTCAGTCGCAGCGGGCGGTCATACCGCCGTCGACGACCAGCTCCGTACCAGTGACAAACCGCGCCTCGTCGGAGGCGAGGAACAGCGCGGCATGCGCGGTGTCCCGGCCGTCACCCATGAATCCCAGCGGGATACGCGACTGGCGTTGGGCGAGCAGCGCGTCCACGTCCCCGCCGGCGCGCTGCCCCGCAAGCCGGGCCTCCACCATCGGCGTATGCAGCTGGCCCGGCACCACCGTGTTCACGCGGATGCGATCAGGGGCGTGCTGCACCGCCACCACCTTCGACAACTGGATGACGCCCGCCTTCGCCGAGGCGTACCCGACCTGCGCGGAACCCGTCCAGCGCAGCCCGGATGTGGACGCGACGTTCACGATCGCGCCGCCGTCGCCCTGCTCCCGCATGACCGGGATGACGTGCTTGCACCCCAAGTAGACGCTGGAGAGGTTCGTGTCGAGCTGCGCCTGCCAGGTCGGTTCGTCGAGTTCGACAGGCCCGCCGTGGCGGGAGCCGCCGACGTTGTTGACCAGGATGTCGACCCGACCGAACGCGGTACGCGCCGCCTCGACCATGCCCGCCACCGCGGCAGAGTCCGTCACGTCGCATGTGTGCGCAACCGCGGTGCCGCCCTCGTCGCTGATCATCTTCAGGGTCGGCCCGAGCGGGTCGGCGTCGCGGTCCACGACCAGGACCTTTGCGCCCTCGCGGGCGAAGATCGCGGCCGTGGCGCGCCCGTTGCCCCAGCCGGGGCCGGCGCTTCCCGCGCCCGTGACGATCGCGACCTTGCCTGCGAGGCGACCACTCATGCTGCTGCTCCGTTCTTGTCGGCTGATTCGGGAGTTGAGGTGGAGTCGGGGGTGGTACCCGCGCGGCCGACATGGAGGGCGACCAGGAAACGGGAGACCAGGTTGTAGGTGCCGATTGTCGCGGTGAGCTCGACGATCTGGCGGTCGTCGAAGTGGGCGCGCACCGTCTCGAAGATGGCGTCGGGGACGTCGACGGTCCGCGTCATGGCGTCGGTGTAGGCGAGGACGGCGTGTTGCGCGGGGCTGAGCGGGGTGCGCGCCGGGTCGGCATCAACGCGCAGGGCCTCGGTCTGCTCGCGACTCAGCCCGGCCCGGTGCGCGACCGGCTCATGCGCGTTCCACTCGTATTCGGCCCCGTTCAGCGCGGCGACGCGCAGGATGGCCAATTCCCTGAGGTCGTCGGGGAGTTCGGCGCGGGTTCGGATCGCGCCCAGCAGGCTGTTCCAGCCGTCGGCCACGGGCGGGCTGTGCAGCAGTATCAGGTCCAGCGGGGTGAGGCGCCCGCCTCGGCGTTCACGGATCCGGGCGGTGACGTCACTATCGCCGCTGTGGGGGGCCAGGCGTGTCATGGGTGAGACTTTCCTTTCGCGTGGTGACTGCTGAAGGGGAGTTGGGTCAGGAGGTCTGCGTACCGTGGACGCGACGGGCGAATGCCACGACAGCCTTGCTCATGGCCGCCGGCTGCTCAGGGGCGAGCGCGTGTCCGGCGTTCTTGATGACCTGGACAGTCACCCGGTCGCCCAGCATCGGTTTGAACACGTTGGGCACCACGACAGCGTCGAACTCGGCCTGCAGATCGAGCATCGGAACGTCTCCGCCGGCGAAGTAGTCGTCGACGGGCGTCACATTGCGAGCGTGTGCCTGCGCATCGTGCGTCTTGGGATACCACCCCGTCAGCCATGGCCGGGGGTCATGGCCGGGTGCGAAGAAGGCCTGTTTCAGATACCGGAGCCGCTGTTTTTCGGGGAGCGTCAGGTCTCCGGACCCGTCGATCGCCTCGCGGTTCCTGCTGTACGGCTTCTCCTTCGAGCCGGCGGGCAGCTTGCCGGCCGACGCTGCGGCCATCACCAGGCCGGACACCAGGTCCGGTCGGTCCTCCGCCAACATCCGGGCGGGCTGGCTGCCCCAGGCGTGGCCCACGACCACGGCCGGTCCCGCCTTCTCGTGGTCCAGGACCGCAGCAACGTCCGCCGCGAAATCGTGCATGTCCAGGTCCTCCATCGGCCCCTCGCTGCGGCCGATGCCTCGAGGCTGGGGGCGCAGTACGCGGAACCCGGCGGCTGCCACACGGGGCGCGACCTTGTCGTAGTCCTCTGCTCCGCGGCCCAGGGAGGGAAGGATGACGACGGTCGGCCCCTCACCCTGGCTGATCGTCTCGATCCGGACCTTGCCGTGGGTGACGACCGTGCGGCGCACCTTCGTCCGCGCCGGTGTCACCCCAGTCGAGGCACTGCAGGCCGCGGTCGTCGCCGATGCGATGGTCAGAAGGACGAGGTTCCTCCGGTTCACAGTGATTTCCCTTTTCTTGATCGGGACGGGATCTGGGTCATGAAGGATTGCCCGCAGGCGTGGGAACGTCATCGTGTGTGCGTTCGACTGAGGCGTTCCCGCCGCTCTTCGCCGAGGCGTCCGGCAGCTTGCCGTCGAGGACGGCACGGGCACGGTCGATGTCGAGGACACGCTCCCAGCGGGAGACGATCAGGCTGCCCATGATCTGTCCGGAGAGGCTGACCAGGCCGCGCATGGTCGACAGGAACCGGTCGATGCCCAGGATCAGCATGATCCCGACGACGGGCACCGTGCCAGTGCTCGACAAGGTGGCGGCGAGGATGACGAAGCCGGCTCCAGCGACACCCGCGCTGCCCTTGGAGGTGATCATGAAGACGGCCAGCAGCCCAATCTGCTGCCACAGCGTCAGGTCGACGTTGAACGCCTGTGAGATGTACAGCGAGGCGAAGCCGAGGTAGAGACAGACGCCGTCGCCGTTGAAGGCGTATCCGGAGGGAACGACGAGGCCGACGATCCGCTTCGGCGCGCCGAGGTTCTCCAGCTTGCCCATCAACTGCGGCATCACCACTTCGTAGTTGGAGGTCCCCAGGGTGATCAGCAGCTCGTCCTTGAAATGTCGGTAGATCTTGAGGATTCGCAGCCCGCAGAGCCGGGCGATGAGCCCGAAGACCAGGAGGCTGAAGACGATGCCGGTGGCCCAGAAGAGGATGATGACACCGCTGAGACTGGTCAGCGTTGAGATGCCGAACTTGCCGGTGGTGTAGGCCATGGCACCGAACGCGCCGACCGGCGCCAGGTACATCACGAGCTTGACCACACCGAAGACGGCGTCGCCGACCCGGGCGATGCCTCGGACCAGCGGCTCGCCCCGGGGCCCGAGTGCCTTGATCGAGATCGCGAACAGAATCGCGATGAGTAGCACCTGGAGGACGTTTCCGTCAGTGAACGCACTGACGACGCTGTGCGGGATGATGTTGATCAGGAAGCTGTACCACTGCTGATCCTCGCCGGCTTGGAGGTACTCCTTGGCCGAGCCCGACAGGTGAAGCGTGCTCGGATCGGCGTTGAGTCCTCGACCGGGCTCGAAGACGTCCATCACGATCAGCCCTGCGATCAGCGCGATCGTCGTAACGGCTTCGAAGTAGACCAGGGCCTTCACGCCGACGCGTCCCACCGCGGTCAGCTCGCCGGCCGATGCGATGCCCGTGACGATCGTGCAGAACACCACGGGGGCAATGAGCATTTGGATCAGCGAGATGAATCCGGTGCCGATCGGTTCGAGCGAGGCCCCGACCCCTGGCGCGGCAAGGCCGAGAGCGGCCCCGAGGGCAATCGCGACAAGGACGGTCACATACAACTTTTTCGTAAAGGCGCTGTGCAACAGCGGTCGCAGCGGCATCATCGTCTCCATTGACTGTGCGACAGGCGAACAATCGTGCGTCGAACGTACAGACCTTCAGGGATTCCCGCGGGGATGTCAACCCCGAATGTTCAGTCGGAAGAAACTTCAAGACCGGCCGTGATCAGCGCGAATGCGCCTTCGGCGCATGCAAGGATGCGGATGGGCGCCGAGGATGGACGGCGCCAGCTCGCTGTGGGCATGCCTGCGGAGGGAGGGGGCGCGCCCGGGCCAAAATGGCGATGAGGGCGCCGACCGGTGCGGTGATGTGGTGGGCGCGGGATGGTCGAGCGGAAGTGGATGGGTGCCGCGTCGTGCGCCGTTCGGAAACTCATCGCTGCTGCTCGGAGGGGGTCTGGCGTTCCATCACGGTCTGCTGGAACCTTGTCCGGGTGTTCGTCTCTCTGGTGTACCAGGTCGCTCGGAAGCTGCTCGCGTTCCCGGCATTGCTGTTGCGTCGGGATGCCGCCAAGGACGCGGAACTGCTTGTGCTGCGACACGAGAACGCGGTGCTGGGTTGCGACGGCGCGGTGGCTCCTGAGCCGTCCGGTCGTTCGCGCCGTGTGGCACGCAACACACTGACGGAGGGCCGCCGGCCGTCGTTACGTTCGGCGCGTGATTCCCTTCGACGTCAAGCACGCCGGCCGCACCCTCCGCGGCATCCTCCACCTCCCCGGCCCTCAGCGCCAACCGGTTCCGGCCGTCGTCATGTGCCACGGGTTCGGCGGCAACCGGACCGAGTTCGGCAACACGTTCGTGCGGCTCGCCGAACGCCTCGCGCGGCATGGCGTGGCCGCCTACCGATTCGACTTCGCCGCCTGCGGCGAGTCCGATGGCGACTTCGCCGACATCACCGTCACCGACCAGGTCGCGCAGGTCAGCGCCGTCCTCGACGAGCTGGCACGGCACCATGTGATCGACCCCGCCCGGCTCTGCCTCCTGGGCATGAGCCTCGGTGGGCTGACCGCCTCGCTCGCCGCCGCGAAAAGCGAGGTCAAGGCGCTGGCGCTGTGGGCGCCTGCCGCAACTGCGATCGCGGCGACCAACCCCGCGGATACCGCGTACTGGCCCGAGATCCTTCGACAAGGGCTACGGGGACTTCTTGGGGAGGCGGACGAGGACGGGTTCTACGACGTCCAGTACGACGACGACCGGGTGGGCCCGTGCGCACCTGTTCACGGAGGCCGACGGGCGCTACCGCTTCTGGGGCGTCACACCGACGCCGTACCCGATTCCGCACGACGGCCCCGTGGGCAGGATGCTGGCGGCGACCGGCCGCTCGCCGATGCGGGCCTCCCACCTGCACTTCATGGTCGAGGCGCCCGAGTGCCGAACCCTGGTCACGCACATCTTCGTCCGGGGCGACGAACTGCTCGACTCCGACACGGTCTTCGGCGTCAAGAAGTCGCTCGTCAAGAACTTCGACCAGCGACCGGCGGGCACGCCGACACCCGACGGGAGGGTCGTCGACGGCACCTGGACACAGGTCCGCTTCGACATCGTCCTCGCCCCCGCCGACGGCCGAGGATGATCCGGGTCGGCGGCAGGCGGGATCCTGCCTGCCACCGGACGACCGCGGACGGACCCGTGGCGAACACCTGGGCGCTGTGGGTCCGTTCGGTCATCCATGCTTCAGCCATGAACACCGAGTTGGACGAGCCTCGCCCGGAGCAACTGGAGCGAGCATCGCAACCCTGCGCACCATCGACGCTACCCGGTCGTCTCATGGTCAGCGAAGTCGCAGTTCGTCGACACCACCTCAGGTGGCGGTCACGGGCCGCCGGCGGCAATCTCACTCGCGCTGTCGTCGCATTCCCACGGGCTCGAGGGAACTGTGTCGAGGATGTCGGTTCCGCGGTCCTCCCCGAGGGCCGGGGCAGTCACGGTGAACCGGGCGATCTCCGGCCTCCTGCGCACGACGTCAACAGCGCGCTTCTCGACCGGTGTAGAGAGGGGCCACCGTGTCGAGCACTGGCTCCTTGTCGCGCACCTGATCGCGGCCCTGCCGCCGCGGGGATCTTTACCTGATCGCTACAGCGTTGCTGGGTGATCCCGTGCCGCCTGTCAGGTCCAGGGGGTTGGCGACCATGCAGTCCCAGAGGCCATCTTCGGCGCAGCGAGCGGGGTCTGCTCCGTTGTTGAAGCCTGCCTCGGGGCGGCCGATGTGCCGGAAGCCGTCGATCTAGCTGCTGGACTGCTGTCGAGGTACTCGTCGCGGTAGGGGATGGTTCGCGAACAAAGTGTGCTCAGTGGTCGCGATGAGGGAGGACAGACCCATGGTCGCTTTCACCCGCCCGTTGGCGTCGCGCACCGGTGCGGCGATGGAGCGCAGCCCGTTCTCCAGTTCCTGATTGACCATGGCCCAGCCCTGTTTACGGGCCGAGTCCAGGCGTCGCGGAGCTGGTCGGCTGTCCGGATGGTGCGTGCGGTGAGGGGCGAGAGTACGCTCTGGACAGACAGCGGTCGAGTTCGGTGGCGGTGATGTTGGCCAGCACGATGTGCCCCGGAGAGGGACGCCGCCAGGCTGAGCGCGGAAGGCGCCGCCGACGACGTACCCGAGGCCATCCGCTCTCTCATCACCCACGCGCTGCACGGCGCGTTGCACCCTGACCGGTGCACGGGGCCGGAGGCCGCAACGTTGACCAAGTTGCCAGCTGACTCCCCAAGGCCGCCCTCGGCCAGACCGGTATTCGCAGCACGGACGAAGGACACCCGCTTGGACGCCCGGTACCGACGCATTGTCGCCCGCCGCGGCCAGAACGCGCTTTCGTTGTGCTGGTCTCAGAAGGCCGCCTGGATGATTCCCACCGTGCGCGCCAGGTGCGGCTCGGACCGGTCGGCGCGGTGGGCGACGGCCAGTTCCATGCGTGCGTGGGCCCCGGCGAGCGGCAGGTAGGCGACACCGTCGAGTGCCAGCGCGGTCACCGGTTCGGGAACGACCGCGACCCCGAGCCCGCCGGCCACGAGTGTAATCAGCGTCGAGGTCTCGCCGACCTCGTGGCGGATGTGCGGCTCGACACCGGCGTCTCGCAGGAGGCCCAGCACGAGGTCGTACATCACGGACCGGCGGTCGGCGGAGTGCACGATCAGGTCCGCTCCGCCGAGGTCCGTGGCGCGCAGCCGTTTCCGGCGGGCGAGGGGGTGGTCGATGGGTACGGCGACGACGAGGCGGTCCCGGCGCAGGGTGTGCATGGTGAGAGAGAGGTCGGCCGCAGGCGGACGTAGCAGCGCGACGTCGATGGCGCCGGTGCGCAGCGCCTCGACCTGGTCGGGTGCGAGCATCTCGCCGCGGAAGGAGAAGTCGACGCCGGGAAGTTCCTGCGTGAGCCGGCGTGAGAGCGCGGGCAGGAGGCTGTACGTGGCCGAGCCGACGCACCCGATCGCGAGGTGGCCTACCGAGCCCGCGGCGACGAGCCGTGCGTGGTGGGCGGCCTCGTCGACGTCGGCGAGGATCGCCCGCGCCCGCTCCACGTAAGCCCGGCCGGCCTCGGTGAGGTCGACGCGGCGTGTGGTGCGGTGCAGCAGCTCGACGCCGAGTTCCCTCTCCATCTGGCGGATCTGCTGGGAGAGCGGCGGCTGGGCCATGTGGAGCCGCTCGGCCGCGCGACCGAAGTGGCGCTCCTCGGCCACCGCCACGAAGTACCGGAGATGCCGCAGATCCATATGCAGTCCATATCAATCAGCTCGGATATACATACTTCAGAATATCGTGGTCCGGAGCTAGCGTCGCTGCCATGAGTGCTTTCATCTATGCCGCGACGCGGACGCCGTTCGGACGCTTCAACGGCGCGTTGGCTGGTGTCCGCCCGGACGACCTGGCCGCCGCCGCGATCACCTCGGCGCTCACTCGCGTGCCGGATCTCGACCCCGCCGCGATCGACGACGTGGTGTGGGGCAACGCCAACGGCGCCGGCGAGGAGAACCGCAACGTCGGCCGCATGGCGGCGCTGCTCGCCGGGCTTCCGGTGAGCGTGCCGGGCACCACGGTCAACCGGCTGTGCGGCTCGAGCCTCGAGGCGGCGATGATGGCCGGCCGGACGATCGAGTCCGGCGATGCGGAGGTGGTGTTGACCGGCGGCGTGGAGTCGATGACACGTGCGCCGTGGGTGCTGCCCAAGTCGGCGAAACCGTTTCCGGCCGGCGACGTCACCGCCGTATCGACCACGCTCGGCTGGCGGCTGGTCAACCCGCGGATGCCGAAGGAGTGGACGGTCAGCCTCGGCGAGGCCAACGAGCAGCTCCAGGAGCGCTTCGGGATTTCCCGCGAGCGGCAGGACGAGTTCGCCGCCCGATCCCACCAACTTGCCTACCAGGCATGGGAGTCGGGCTTCTACGACGACCTGGTGGTGCCGGTCGAGGGCGTCGGCCTGACCCGCGACGAGGGCATCCGGGCCGAATCCACGCCGGAGGTGCTGGCGGGGCTCAAGCCGGTCTTCCGCACACCGGAGCAGGGCGGCACCATCACCGCGGGCAACGCCAGTCCGCTCAACGACGGTGCCTCCGCAGTGCTCCTGGGCAGCGAGAAGGCCGCGGCCACGATCGGGGCCGATCCGATCGCCCGCATCGCAGGCCGCGGCGTGATGGCGCTGGAGCCGCAGGCCTTCGGCTACGCCCCGGTCGAAGCCGCGAACCGTGCGCTGGTCCGGGCCGGAATCGGCTGGGACCAGGTGGGCGCGGTCGAGCTCAACGAGGCCTTCGCCGTGCAGTCGCTCGCCTGTCTCGACGCGTGGAAGATCGACCCCGCCATCGTCAACCAGAAGGGCGGCGCCATCGCGATCGGCCACCCGCTGGGCGCCTCGGGCGGTCGCATCCTCGCCACGCTGGCCAAGGTGCTGCGCGAGACGAGGCATCGTTACGGCGTCGCCGCGATCTGCATCGGCGTCGGCCAGGGACTGGCCGTCGTACTCGAGAACTGCGGCGTCACGGAGGCCGCCCAGTGAGCCGGGCGGAGATCGTCGAGAATGCCGACGCGGCGGTCGCGGGGATCGAGGACGGGTCCACCGTCCTCGTCGGCGGCTTCGGCCTGGCCGGGATGCCGTTCGACCTGATCGACGCGCTCATCCGGCAGGGCGCCAAGGACCTCACCATCGTGTCCAACAACGCCGGCAACGGCAACGTCGGCCTGGCCGCGCTACTGGCCGCCGACCGGGTGCGCAAGGTGCTCTGCTCCTTTCCGCGCCAGGCCGACTCCTGGGTCTTCGACGACCTCTACCGCGCGGGGAAGATCGAACTCGAGGTGGTGCCGCAGGGGAACCTTGCCGAGCGGATGCGCGCGGCCGGTGCGGGCATCGGCGCCTTCTACTGCCCTACCGCGGTCGGCACGCCGCTGGCCGAGGGCAAGGAGGAGCGCGAGATCGACGGCCGTAGGTACTTGCTGGAATACCCGATCAAGGGTGACTACGCCCTCATCGGCGCGCATGCCGCGGACAGGATGGGCAACCTCGTGTACCGCAAGACGGCCCGCAACTTCGGACCGGTCATGGCCACGGCCGCGACGACGACCATCGTCCAGGTCGACGAGGTCGTCGAGCCCGGGAAGCTCGACCCCGAGGCCATCGTCACCCCGTCCATCTACGTCGACCGGGTCGTCCAGGCGACGGCCCGTCACTACACCGTGCAGGGGGCACGATGACCACGCCAAGCCCTCAGACGTACGCCGACCACCGGCTTTCGATGGACGAGCTGGCCGCCGTCATCGCACGCGACATCCCGGCCAGCGCCTTCGTCAACCTCGGTATCGGGCAGCCGACCAGGATCGCCGACCATCTGCCGGCCGGCTCCGGGGTAGTACTGCACACCGAGAACGGCATGCTCAACATGGGTCCGAAGGCCGAGGGCGACGCGGTAGACCCCGACCTGACCAACGCCGGCAAGGTCCCGGTGACCGAGCTGCCGGGCGCGGCGTACTTCCACCAAGCCGACTCCTTCGCGATGATGCGCGGCGGGCACCTCGACGTCTGCGTCCTCGGGGCGTACCAGGTCGCCTTCAATGGCGACCTCGCCAACTGGCACACCGGCAAGCCCGACGCCATCCCCGCCGTCGGCGGCGCCATGGACCTCGCCATCGGCGCCAAGGACGTCTACGTGATGATGACCCTCTTCACCCGCTCCGGCGAGCCCAAGCTCGTGCCGCAGTGCACCTACCCGCTCACCGGCCTCGGTTGCGTCAGCCGCGTCTACACAGACCACGGCGTCTTCGACGTCGGCCCGGAGGGCGCACGGATCCGAGAGACGTACGGGGTCAGTTCCCACGTGCTCGCGGAACGACTCGGCATCACGATGTCCGATAACACCTTCTAGGAAGACCGGTGCAGGCTGCTGATCGGTCAGGAGTGCAGTTGGCTGTCTTTTGAGGGCGGGCCTCGACGATGGTCTTCTGAGAGAACGTGCCAGGATGGTCCACTGCCGAGGTCACCGATCCAGACGCTGCGCCGGTGCAGAGAGAGGTGAGACCGAAGTCAGCCGCGCCATGGCGTCGGCGACGGCCTGGCCCTCCCAGCGCCCGTCGCCTTGATCAGCGCGCTGACGCGGAAACGCCCGTCGACAGCCGGTCCAGGACATTGAGCGGAGCGCAGACAACACCGCCACGTCTGCGATGGGCGGGAACCCAAGCGCGCCTCCAGCCGGAGCGCCCTCTCTCTCCCACAGCCCGGACTGTCGCCCACACCAAGATCACCACTGATCATTTTCAGGGACTTCCCGAAGGTAGATCTGGGTGTCCCCCGCCTGGCGCCCGCCCCCGGCAACGCCTTCATCTGCTACGGCTCCAGCAGTGACCAGAAGCTGTGGCTACACAAGACGGGGATCGGTGCGAAGTGAATCACGCTCAGTTCGATCGCCGCGCCGACCCACAGAAGAAGTTGCCGACTGCCGTGCCAGGCGCCCAAGCGGCGGGGGTGGGCCCCGGCACCGCAACAGTTTGGCCAGGGCGTAGGACGATCTTGGGGCGGGGCATGTTTTTCCGGATGATCATTCAGGACACCGGCGCGGCGACACGCCAGGACGTCGAGGTGAACGCCGGTCCGGGACAGCAGTGTGGGAGCACTGCTGGACGGGTTACCAGTGGCGGTTGGCGACAGGCAGTGTTTCGTCGGGGCGATCCCGCTGGATCGCGCCGCGAGCCCGGCAGACAGCGCGCTGATGCCCGGAGTGGTGATCAGTGTGGGGCCGCCGGGGCTGGCGTTCCGTTCCCCGTCGTGCGACACGGTGGGTGTGCTGCGCGTGGTGACCGGTCCGGACGCCGGGCTGACCGTAGCGTTGGGGCCGGGAACCCATGCGCTGGCCAGGAATTCGGCGGCAGCGGTGTGTCTGCGGGATCTGGATGTCTCCCGCCGGGAGCACGCCCGGCTGGAGGTTTCGCCGGACGGTCGGGTCGTCGTCGTGGACCGGGGCTCGACCAATGGGACGTTCACAGGTGGGCTCCGACGAGCTGCGTTGGACAGCCCTTTCGTCGGGAGCCCAGCGCGCCACGAGCAGTGCGGATGGACGCCTGGACTTCGACCGTGCATTCAGCCCGGCGCCGACGGCCCCTCGTACGGAGGTGACCTTGCCGGTGCAGCAGGCCGTCACGGGAAACACAGGCCCGAGGAGATCTCCTACTACATCGCCTACTGTCCCGCCGACACCACCCTGGATCAGCTGATCCGCATCGCGGGCAGCCGATGGGCGGTGGAGGAGTGCTTCCAGACCGCGAAGCAGGAGTGCGGCCTGGACGACTACCAGGTCCGCCGCTATCCAGGCCGGCACCGCCACATGACCCTCGCCATGGCCGCCCACGCCTGCCTCACCGTCCTGCGGGCCCGACAGCTGGACACGGAGAAAGCAGAAACGGATCCTCCCAGCTCATCCAGCTGAGCCTCGCCGAGATCCGACGCCTGATCACCCGTCTCACCGGCCGCCGCCCCACCTCGATCGACCACATCCTGCACTGGTCGACATGGCGCCGACGACGCCAGCACCAAGCCCGAGTCAGTCACTACAAGCGACGCGGACACAGCCCCTGAAAACTGCCCAGCACTCAGAACAGACACCGTTGCAGTACTAGAGCGGTGCGCCGGCCTGCGGCGTGTACGCACGCCGGGGACAAGCCCGCGCACCCGGAACCGGGGACTCCTGCCGGACCCATTTCCGGTCGCTGCCACCGTTACAGTTCGAGATGCTGACGGCGGTGCCGTTAGTTGTGCCCGCTGTTGGCTTGGCACCGCCGTCACAGCCCCAGACGTTAGGTTAATTGCCGTCGGACTGGTTGGTTCCGGCCACGTCCAGCGAACGGTTTGAGCCCACGCCCGGTGACAAGCACCTATCGACCTAGGGTGCCAGACCCATGAACTTCAGGGCCAGCAGTGCCATACCGGGTTTGGGCAACTCGTGGCCGTACCCCTGGAAGCTGTTGGCCTCGACCGGTGGTCTCGTGCTGGCGTTACCGTAGCGGGTCCTTGTCCAGAGCGACTCGGGCTGGTCGGTGAAGACCGGGGTTTGGCTGACACCGAGGACGTTGGTCCACTGTTTGATCTCTTCGCCGAGGTTGTGGTGGCTGAGGGCGGAATCCTCGGTGCCGTGCCACAGTTGGATACGCGGCCGTGGCCCGGTGTAGCCGGGGTAGGCGGCGCGGACCAGGTCGCCCCACTCCTGCGGGGTCTTGGTGATGTTGCCTGTGGAGCAATCACTGTTCCAGCCGCGGAAGGTGCCGGTGTAGAAGCAGTGGTACGGCACGCCCATGAACGCCGATCCGGCTTTGAACACGTCCGGGTAGTCGGCGAGCATGACGTTGGTCAGCATCGCGCCAGAGGAGATGCCGGTCATGTAGACCCGGTGCTGGTTGGCGCCGCGGTTCGCGATCTCCCACCGCACCATGGACATCACGCCGGCCGGGTCGCTGGAGCCGTCGTGCTTCAGCGCGGCGTCCGACGCGACGTCCCAGCACTTGATGTCACCGGTGATCGAGGGGTAGATCACGATAAATCCGTACTGGTCGGCCAGTGACGCGAAATCAGTGTATTTGAAAAAGTCAGGGCCGGAGCCGGTGCACCAGTGCGCGGCCACGAGCACTGCCGGATGACGGGGCAGCTTGGCCGGCACGTACTCGTACATCTCGAGGTTCGTGGGGTTATAGCCGAAGTTGTCGACCTGAGTCAACGTCGCCGCGGACGCCGGTGATGCGGACGCCGGTGATGCGAACGCCAGGCTGCCCGCTATGACGCTCAGGGCCACGGCCGCCGCTGTGGCTGCCTTCCTCAACCACCCTCCAGTCCTGCCGACGTGTATCGCGGCCGCCAGGCTGGCGGCCGCGACCGCGAATCGACGTTGTTGTCTGCCCATGCTTCCTCCAACGTGCGGATCTGTTTACTGACGGCGCTGTCGGCCGATACCTGCTCGGTGTGGTCGGATCAGCGTCGGATCTTAAGTTGCAGCCCACGTGGGTCACCGTGAAGGTGGCGCTGCCCATGGGCTGTGCGACCGTGGCGTATCGGTTGGGAGCCATGCTGCTCGCTTGGTCTGCACCTTGCTGCGGCGATCCGGCGTAGAGCATTGGCCCCACCGCGGCGGCCCTTCTTCATAGTGTCGAAGCGCTTGAACAGCCGCGAGACTAACGGCGCACCTTCCCGTTCGACAAACATTTCGATGAATCAAATCCTCATGCGCCGAAGCCGTTGACAGACCCGGTGCCGCATGCCACCAGGTGCTCGAATCGCTTGAATGCTGGACCTGACCGAGGGATCGTCGCGTGAATTCCCCGTCCCTGTCCGCCGCCGAGCGGGTGCCGCACCGCGATCTTGCGCTCCTGGTGGACAAGCGCATCGACGACCTCATCGGCAGGCTCATGGCTCGATGAGCGGGTCGCGATGTTGCTCCGGTACGCTGTGCTTGCCGAAAACCACGTCCATGCAGGTGAAGCGGCACGTCGGAACCCGTCGACGGCACGCTCACCGTCGAGCAGGCACACCGCATCGCGCACGAACTCGTGTACTGCATGCCCCGGCTGGCCGCCGCCACTGTCCATACCGAACCCGTCAGTGCCGCCGAGACGACACCCGGTCTTCGAACTTGAGCGGTGCACGGCCAGAGCCGCTGACGTGGCCCCACGCTCCGTGGTCTCGTGCCGGGTAGCTCGGCCCTGAGCGCAAGCTGCCAGTGTCCTGAGTGATCATTTCTGTTCTCTACGCAAACGACCACGCAGGAGCCACGGGCTTGCTGAACGATGCGACGTTGCTGCTCGACCTCGACGGAGTGTCCGTCGTTCGGGTCGAGCGGCTGGCCGACGGCAGACGCCGGGTCCATCTGGTCACGGCCGATGAGGCGGCCCGGGCCTGCCCGGCCTGCGGGGTTCGCCACCCGGTGAAGGGATCGGCGGCCACCCGACCCCGCGACCTGCCGTACGGCGAGGCCGGGCTGGAGTTCCGCTGGCACAAGCGCCGCTGGTGCTGCCGCGAACAGGTCCGCTCCCGCCGGTCGTTCACCGAGCAGGTCCCGCAGATACCAGCCCGTGCGCGGATCGCCACCCGGCTGCGGGCCTGGGCCGCACGCCGGGTGCGGGACGCCGGCTCCACCGTCATCCAGGCCGCCCGCGACCTACGCCTGTCCTGGCGACCGTGATGGACGCCTTCCGCGCCCAGGCCCGCGAGGTCGTCGAGGCGCCCCTGCCTGACGTGGAGGTGCTGGGCATCGACGAGATCCGACGCGGACGGCCGCGTTGGGAGCGAGAAACGTCGTCCAGCTCGCCAACAAGATGCTGTCCATGGTCCGGCGCCGCACCACCGCCGAGGTCCGCGGCCGACGCGGACGCGCCACCGACTCGGAATGCGAGCCAGACGTCGGCTCCTGCGCAACCGGGAGGACCTCACCGACGAGCAGTTCGCCGCCATGTGGAACGCGCTGCTGGGCGAGGGGAAGATCGGCCAGACTCTGCTGACCGCCTGGATGGCCAAGCCCGGTGCGCAGATTCCGACATCCCCGAAGTCCGGCAGTTCGCCATCACCGTCGACCGCTGGTGGCCAGAGATCGAGGCGTTCATCCACACGGGCCACAGCAACGCCAAGAGCGAAGGCATCAACCGCGTAATCAAGCTCGTTGCCCGCAACGCGTTCGGCTTCCGCAACGCCGACAACCAACGCCTACGGACACGCTGCGTTACGACCCGCCGAGCCCGCGGACACCTCCGCACCGCTTAACTGCGAAGTCCCGCTTTGACAGATCCAAACCAGGAGGTCATCCCGGTTGACATAATTCCCGGGCACCCACAGGGCTGGCGCCTGGGTCGGAATGGCGGCGAGGGCGCGGACCGTGCAGTGATGCGGTGGCCGCAGGATGATCGAACGGAAGTAGGTGGGTGCCGTGTCGGTCGGCACGCACCACCGGTCAGAGCTTGGGGGAATCCCGCTGCACATCGCCGCCTGCGGCCCGGAACTCGGGCTCGTGTTCCGCGGGCGGTCGCCGCCCTGGATGTCGGCTGGCGTCAGCTCGCCTGCCGCGGCGGCGTGGCCCCGGACGACCTCGTCGAGGATGAGGTCGTGGTCGTGTTGGAGTTCGGCCGCGTGTTACGCCGTCCAGATCCATGGGTCGGGGTGAACCGGACCGACAGTGCATCGACGTACTGGACGACGAGCGGGGAGGACTGCTGGTAGATCGCAAAGTGCAAGTCGCGGCAGGACCGGCCCCTGCGCATCGCGGGCTTCACCACCGCGAACAGCGGCCTGATCGCCCCCGCAGCCGGGCGGCTGGGGCACAGCCATCGCGACCTCCTGGTCCAGGCTCCTTTGTCAAGGGATCGACAAGTGAACGCGGGAACCGTCTCGGTCTCGCTCCTGTCCGTCCGTCCAGCACGGTGCCGGGGAGTTGGGCTTGGTCGTCACGGCCGGCGCCTGTCTGCGTTCCCGTCCAGTACGGGAACTGCTGAGGCGACGCTGTGGCCTCGTGACGTCGGCAAAGGGGCTCAGCGACTGAATCGTGCCGGTGAGGGCCGGAAGGTGCGCGGCGTGTACACCGCCGTAAAGCCGGAGGCGCCTGCCGCTTCCGGCCGCCCTCTTGTGTTCGATTCATTCGACTCCTAAGGTCATCGTTGCTCCCGCGAGTGTGCTCTGATCTGCGGTGTTGTTTACGCAAGCGCTTCGACAACCGTGTGCGGACCGGTCCGCCGACTACCCCGCACGTTCCCGCCGTTCCCTCCCCCGATGGTTCCTTGAAGGCTGGAGACATCATGCAATTGTCACGTCGTGGCGTTCTGATCCTCGGCGCCGTCGGCGCAGCCGTCGCCGGAGGCCTTCCCGCGGGCTCGGCCCGAGCCGCCGGGACGGCCGGCGGAACGGACGCCTCCACGCGCACCGAGCGCCTGTATCTGTCCGGAGAGGACGCCGACCACTCGGTCGACTGGGACTTCCTGTGCACAAGCGGGCGTCGCAGCGGCACTTGGGGCAGCATCCCGGTTCCGTCCAACTGGGAGTTCCACGGATACGGCACGTACAACTACGGGTGGAATCTGCGCCCGGAGGAGAAAGGCCGCTACCGGCACACCTTCACACCCCCGTCCCACTGGCGTGACAGACGCGTCTTCCTCGTCTTCGAAGGGTCGATGACCGACACCGAGGCGTGGATCAACGGCGAGTCGGCCGGGCCCGTCCACCGCGGCGGCTTCTACCGGTTCCGTCACGAGGTGACCGGAAAGCTGCGTCCGGGTCAGGGCAACCTCCTGGAGGTGACCGTCAGCAAGGAGTCCGCCGACGACTCCGTCAACCGGGCCGAACGCCTGGGGGACTACTGGAACTTCGGCGGCATCTACCGCCCCGTTCATCTCGAGGCATTCCCGCTCCAGCACATCGAACGCATCGCCGTCGACGCCCGCGCCGACGGCACACTGCGGATCGACGCCCATCTGTCGGGCACCGGTTCCGCCGACCGTCTCGTCGCCCGGGTCACCGACCTCTCCGGGCGCCCGGTCGGCGCCCCGTTCACCGCGGCCGTCGCTCCCGGCGACACGACGGTGACACTCAGGACCGTCCTCGACTCACCCCGGCAGTGGACGGCGGAGACCCCGCACCTCTACCGCGTCGAGGTCGCGCTCCGCGCCAGCGACAGCCGCACCGTCCACCGCGTCGACGAAAGATTCGGCTTCCGCACCGTCGAGGTGCGCCCCAACGACGGCGTGTATGTCAACGGCGTCAGGATCCTCCTCAAAGGAGCCAACCGGCACACCATCTGGCCCACATCCGGCCGGGCGACCAGCGCGCGCATCAGCCGCAAGGACATCCTCCTGATGCGGGAGATGAACATGAACGCGGTCCGGATGTCCCACTACCCGCCGGACACGCACTTCCTCGACCTCGCCGACGAACTCGGCCTGTATGTGCTCGACGAACTGGCCGGCTGGCAGAAGTCCTATGACGAAGCGGCAGGCAGGCCCCTCGTCGCAGAGATGGTCACCCGTGATGTCAACCACCCGTCGATCCTGTTCTGGTGCAACGGCAACGAAGGCGGCTGGAACACCGCCCTCGACGACGACTACGCCCGCCACGACCCCCAGCAGCGCACCGTTCTCCACCCCTGGGCGAACTTCGGCGGCATCAACACCGACCACTACGAGACGTACGACAGCACGCGCCGCATCCTCCAGGAACGCGACGACGTCTTCATGCCCACCGAATTCCTCCACGGCCTCTACGACGGCGGCGCCGGCGCGGGGCTCGACGACTACTGGAAGCTGATGGGCCGTGAACGGCTCTCCGCAGGAGGCTTCCTGTGGTCACTGATCGACGAGGGCATCGTGCGGGACGACCTCGACGGCGCCATCGATGTGGCAGGCAACGCCGCACCCGACGGCATCCTCGGCCCCTTCCGCGAGAAGGAAGCCAGCTTCTACACGATCAAGGACATCTGGTCTCCCGTACAACTCGCCGAGCCGGAGCGGTTCACCTCCGGCCTGCCGGACGCCTTCGACGGACGGATCAGCCTCACCAACCACTACGCCTTCAGCAACACCCTTAGCTGCCAGTTCACTTGGCAACTCCTGGACTTCCACGCCCCGTCACAGCGGCGGGACGGCCACACCGTGCGCGCCCAGGGCACCGCCTCCGCTCCGGACATCGAGCCCAACGCGCAAGGAGTGCTGCGCCTGCCCCTGCCGTCCGACTGGCGACGCGCCGACGCCGTGGCCCTCACCGTCACCGATGCCGACGGCCGCGAGATCCGCCGCTGGACATGGACCATCACGTCCGCCGCCGGCCAGGCCCGACGGCTGGTACGGACGGGCCCGGGACCAGCCGTACACGGCCGGCTCGCGGACGACAGGCTCACCCTGGCATCCCGTCACACCACGGTCACGCTTGACGCCACGACGGGCATGCTGGCCGGCGTCACCCACCGAGGGGGGGACTTCGCGCTGTCCCGCGGCCCGCTGCCCACCACCGGAACGGCCGACCTCGCCCGCCTGACGCACGGGCCTGACGGCAACGGCTACACGGTGGAGGCCGAGTACTCCGGCGTCCTGCGCCACGTCCGGTGGCGGCTGCACCCCAGCGGCTGGCTGCGGTTGGACTACCGCTACCACCTCACCGGCGAGTACGACCTCTTCGGCGTCGGCTTCGACCATCCCGAATCGCAGGTGACCGGCGTGACATGGCTCGGCCACGGACCCCATAGGGTGTGGAAGAACCGGTTGCGCGGCGTCGCGACGGACGTCTGGACGAAGCAGTACAACGACACCGCGACCGGTGCCGACGGCTGGGTGTACCCGGAGTTCAAGGGATACCACGCGGGCGTCCGCTGGGCGTCCCTGCACACCACCGCCGGACGTCTCACCGTGGTCTGCGAGGACGAGGACCTCTACTTGCGCCTCTTCACTCCCCGGTTCGGACCCGACCCCCGCCATACCGCGCCGCCCTTTCCGAAGGGAGATCTGTCGTTCCTCGACGCCATCCCGGCGATCGGCACCAAATTCGATGCGCCGGCCGCGCTCGGCCCCAGCGGCGGCCCCACCACGGCGACGGGCGACTACGGTCGAACCCTGTACTTCTCGTTCTCCCACTAGCGGTGGTTTGTTAAACCGGGGAGTAGGGGTTGAGTGGTTGGCCTCTGAGGACCGTGTCGATGAGGGCTTGGAGTTCGGTGGGCGGGGGCGTGTCGGACCATGCCCGCCACCAGCGTCGTAACACGATGGACGGGGTCAGCCAGTTGCGGACCGTGCGCAGTGCCCGTGGCCAGCTGGGCGGAGGGGGCTGGTGGGGTAAGCGTGTGCCCCCTCTCTGGCCGCCCGGGTGGGCAGGCTTCTCCGGAGGGCTCGGCCGGCGGGTCTGGTGGAGCGGGCTGGTTGGCCCGGGTGTCCCAGCAGAAGGAGAACGCGCAGTTCACCAGGGTGTGGTGGCGGCGGATGGCGGCATCGGAGCGGACCTGGAAGTCGGCCCAGCCCAGTTCGTCCTTGACCTGCTTGTAGCTCTGCTCGATCCAGTTGCGGATCGCCCGACCGGTCGGGACCGTGCCAGGACAGGTCGCGGGCGGCGTCCTGCCGGGTGTATGCCTCATCCCCGTAGGCCCAGACGCCGCGGCGACGTTTGAGGGCCATCGCGAACGGCAGCTCGGCTGCGGCCAGTTCACCGCGGAAACCGTCCTGGTCGCCGTAGGCGCAGTCGGCCGCCACCGCGCGGAAGTCCACTGCGGCCTCTGTGGCCCGGCGGGCGAGTACGGCTGCGATCTGCAGTTTCGTGGCGAAGCCTGGATCGCTGCGGCCCTTGGGGAAGTGGCGGGCGGGGGTGTAAGGCACGGCGTGCAGCGGATAGTACAGCCGCTCGTCGGCCCGCAGTGTGGTGACGGTGACCACGCCGTTGTCGGTCTTGCCCAGCCGGCCCAGCCACTGGCGTCCCACATGCGCGGTGGCCCTGCCGTCCTTCCGGTCGCCGGAGTCGTCGATCACCAGCACCCCGCCACCATGTGGTGCGGTTGACGGGTCGGCCAGCAGCATCTCCAGGCGCCGGGCGTTGACCTGCTCGTGGTCCCAGCGCGACTCCGACAGGAAGAACTGCAGCCGCTGCACCGCCGGATGCTGGGCCCCGGCAACCGGCTCCGCTCCGGCCAGGCAGGTCAGTGTCTTGTTGCGGTCTCTCGGCAGCAACAGGCCGGTCAGGTACTCGCGAAACCCCCGCCGCTGGGCCAGCGAGGAGAACAGATCATCGAACCGGGCCACATACCCTTCCAACGGCCCCGGCGCAGGCGGACACGGCCGCCGGGCAGTCACCATCACTACCACCCCCACCCAGTCAAATACCGCTGAACCGACCCGAAGTCAACAAACCACCGCTAGTAGACTGTCGCGGCTAATTTCTGGGATGGAGGTGGTGCAGTTTGATGCGTGTGTCGTGGGTGGTGAACTGCCAGTCCACCTGACGCTGGTCGGTGTTGGTGGCGTTGTGCCCGGCGGAGAGTTCGGTGTTGAGGTTGTCCATCACCAGCACGACGGTCTCGGCGTCGGGGTAGTCCACGCTCAGCAGCTGTTTGACCTGGCCGGCCCAGTCTGTCCAGGTCCGCCGGGACAGCGCCTGGACCCGACACCACCCGCGTAAGGGCTCGGCCCACACGAAGATGGAGCACGTGCCGCAGCGGATGTACTCGCTGTCTTGGCAGGCGTCGTGACCAGGCCGGGGCAGGAGCGGGCCGCGGGCATGGTCGAGGAGCTGGTGGGGCTTCTCGTCCATGCACACCACCGGACGCGCCGGGTCACGGGGCCGGGCATAGACGGCCAGCACGTCTTCCATCTGGGCCGCGAACTGCGCGTTCGCCCGTGGCGGGATGGTCCAGCACTTCTTCAGGTGAGGGCGCAGTTCCGTTTTTTTAAGACTGCCCTTGCCGGAAGTCTCATCCGCCCTGGTGGGGGCGGGTACATCGGGTTTCCCTAAATCTGGCCGCGGTGCTCGAGCTGGCGCTCTCGCGCAGCTGCTCTCAGCGCGTCACGATGATCGACCGTGCTGCTGCGACTGGCTTACCTGGGTGTGACGAACGCGTTCGCGATGCTTCGCCTGCTGTCGATGACTGATCGGGGCAAGGACGCGGAGATCCTCGCTCTGCGCCACCAGATCACCGTGCTGGAACGCCAACTCGGCAAGGAAAAGATCCGGTTCACGCCCAGCGATCGGGCCTACCTGGCAGCGCTGCTGAACCGGCTGCCACTCCACGTCCTACGACGATTACGACTGCTCGTACGCCCAGGTACAGTGCTGCGTTGGGCACCAGCTCACCAGCATGCCGGTGTATCCGCTGTCCGCCCATACGCGCCTGAGCCGGTGATGCCGCCTCGCGGCCTGGGCCAGGAGGTCCTGGGCGGCGTCCCGATCCCCCGTCGAGGCGGGGGTGACCATGACCACGAGGACCAGGCCGAGGGTGTCCACCACGATGTGCCGCTTGCGGCCCTCGATCTTCTTCTCACTGTCATAGCCGCTGGTCGCGGCCTCGACCGCGGACGTGCCTTTCGCGGACCGCGAGTCGATCAGCCCCCGCCGTCGTCCACTGGGAACCCCGCCGCCTGCGGCTGCGGCTGTTTTCTGCCGCCGCCCAGCTCGTCACCACCGGCCGCCGCCACTACCTCCGCCTCGCCAAACACTGGCCCTGGACCGACATGCTCACCCATGCCCTGAACCGGCTCCAAGCCCTCCCGAACCCCGGCGGACCAGCGCCTTCCCATCCCAGCGAGCAGCACCACCCCGAGTAAGTAGCCCTGAAGGGGCATCAGGGTGCCGTCGAGGACGTGGATGCCGTGCGCGCAGGGGTGGGTGCGCCAGGGGTTGGTGAAGCCGGCGCGGTGGCTTCATGCATTGCATGCCGGTGTCGGGGGTGGCGATCAGGAGAAACGTGAGGGACAGAGAACTGCTCCCACGGCGCGGTGGCGGTGTCGACGACGGTCGGGGTCAGGGGCTCGACTGATGCGACTGATTCAGCTGACATGACGGAAAACTGATCTCGGATGGGAGATCCGGACTGTGTGGAGCACGCTGATGGGCTCGGCATTTCCGTTTCATGTCCCCCGGAACAAGAATGCGTCATCGTGTCCCGAACCGGCGTGAGGTTCTGGCAACCCCCCTTTATTCCGGATGTCTTCGTTCGGAAATCTGCGGGGGCTGGAGTTGGTCTCCACAGACAGCGGCGAGGTGTCAAGGCCTCGCCGCCCGGCATGGAGGATGTCATGCCCGAGATGTATTTCCATGTGCGCTGGCCCGATGGCGTGACGCAGCGCTGCTATTCCCCCTCCACGGTAGTCGAGGATTATTTCGTTCCCGGCGGTCAGTACGCACTTGGGGATTTCGTCGAGCGCAGCCGTACGGCACTCGGTATCGCCGGGGAGCGCGTGAAGGAGAAGTTCGGTTTCTTCTGTACCGGCGCCTCCGAGCAGCTCGCGCAGATCGAGCGGACCGCCGCCGCGTACGCCGCCGTCAGCGATGCCAAGGTCACGGTCGAATCCCTGACCGGCGCCGACGGGAGCACGCGGTGAGCCCGGCTCCAGCGATACGGCCGGCCGGCGCCCTCCCCTCCAGCCTGAAGGGCATGGGAGGTACCCCCGTCCCGGTGGTCGTGGTCGGCGGCGGTCAGGCGGGGCTCTCGATGAGTTACTGCCTCGGTCAGCGTGGTGTCGAGCACGTCGTCATCGAGGCGCACCGGGTCGGGCACGAGTGGCGCGAGCGCCGCTGGGACTCCTTCTGCCTGGTGACCCCCAACTGGCAGTGCAGGATGCCTGGTTATCCGTATCAGGGCGACGATCCGGACGGGTTCATGGTCCGTGACGAGATCGTCCGGTACCTGGAGGAGTATGTCTCCTTCTTCCGGCCGCCACTGGTGGAGGGTGTGACGGTCACCCGGCTGCGGCGCTCGCCGAGCGGGATGTTCGAACTCTCCACCACCGCCGGGGACTTCACCGCCCACCAGGTGGTGGTCGCCACCGGCCCCTACCACACGCCGTTCGTCCCGCCGATGGCCCAGCGCCTGCCCGATCGCATCACCCAGGTCCACTCCTCCCGCTACCGCAGCCCCGACCAGCTCCCCGAGGGCGCCGTCCTGGTGGTCGGCACCGGCCAGTCCGGCTGCCAGATCGCCGAGGACCTCCACCTCGCCGGGCGCCAGGTGCACCTGGCCGTTGGCAGCGCTCCTCGTGTGGCCCGCTTCTACCGCGGCCGCGACTGCGTGGCCTGGCTCGACGACATGGGCCACTACACCAGGTCCATCGACGAGTTCGACGACGCCGGCGCCGTGCGCATGCGGGTCAACCACTACGTCACCGGGCGTGACGGCGGCCGCGACATCGACCTGCGCGCCTTCGCCCGCGACGGTATGCGGTTGTACGGGCGGCTCACCGGAATCACCGGTACGGGCCTGGAGTTCGCCGACGACCTGAAGGTGAACCTCGACCACGCCGATGCGGTCGCCGAGGGCATCAAGGACGCCATCGACGCCCACGTCGCCGCGCACGGCATCGACGCCCCGACCGAGCCCCGGTACGTCCCGGTGTGGGAGCCGCGCGAGCAGCCGCGCGAACTGGACCTGGAGGCCGTCGGCATCTCCTCCGTGGTCTGGTCGACCGGCTTCCGGCGCGACCACCGGTGGATCGAGGCACCCGTCTTCGACGGCCGCGGCTACCCGATGCACTGGCGCGGCGTCACCAGCATGCCCGGCCTGCATTTCCTCGGTCTGCCCTGGCAGTACTCGTGGGGCTCGGGCCGCTTCGAGGGGGTGGGTCGGGACGCCGCGTTCCTCGCCGGCCACATCGATGCCTCGCGCCGCCTGGCCGATGTGTGCGGCACGCTCACCGGCGCCCCCAACGAACTTTCCTCCGCTCTCCCGATCGGCTGAGGAACCACACCATGGTCTACGACGCACACCGCCACGTCGGCGTCCTGCCCGCCTATCCCTTCTACGGCGGCCCACCCGTCAACCCGGACACCACCGCCCGCGCCACGGTCAGGCAGCTCATCGCCGACCTGGACGCGGAGGGCACCGAACGGGCCCTGGTCATCCCCAACTACGGCGTCCCGGATCCCGCGATCGCTTTCTCCTTCAACGAACTGGCGCTGGAGGCCGCGCAGAGCGATGACCGGATCCGTGCCGGGCTGTGGGTGTCCCCGCGCCCGGAGGACGCCCAACGCACGGAGGTGGCCCTCAAGTTGGCCGGTGAGCCTGGGGTCAAGGCCCTCAAGCTGAGTTTTCTGCTGGGCGGCCGGCCCACGGATCCCGCCTGCCGCCCCCAGCTGGACCGCATCTTCGCCAAGGCCGCCCGGCACGGCCTCGTCGTCCATGTGCACACCTCTCCCGGCGCCGCCTCCGACATCGACGAGGTCGGCCATCTCGTCGACTGGTACGCCAGCCAAGTGCCCGTCCATCTCGTGCACTTCGGCGGCGGGATGAGCGGCCACATCAAGCTCGTCGGCTCCCGGTTCTTCGACTGGATCACCGCCGGCAAGCGCGTCTACACCGATCTCTCCTGGGCCATCGGCTTCACTCCCCGCTGGCTGGCCCAGGAGATCGAGCGCCGCGGCATCGGCCACGACCGGGTGCTCTTCGCCAGCGACCAGCCGTGGGGCGACTTCACCGGCGAGTACGCCCGCCTCGCCGAAGCCACCGGCGGCGGCGAACTCGGCGAACTGGTCTTCCGGGACACCTTCGCCGCGCTCTACGACTGACCGACCCCGCTCCCCTCCCGTACGCACAAGGAGACAGTCATGTCCGAATCCGTCGTCACCGCCGAGCTCTCCGACGTCGAGCAGAAGTCCCTCGACGAGATCCCGCACCCCTCGCTCCCCGAGGGCACCAGCATCTACGGCTCCACCAAGGTCTTCCCCGACTACCAGGCCGAGGACGGCGAGACCTACTTCACCCTCGTCCACGGCATCGCCCACGAGTCCTCGGTGTCATTCGTCGCCGTCCTCCAGGCCACCCGCGCGCTGCGCAAGGGTTTCGAGACCGCGATCTACTTCTACGGCCCGGGCTCGCTCAACTGCCTCGCCACCCGCGGTTTCCCGACCGTCGGCAACTCCGCCTTCCCCGGCGAGCACAACATCAACAACCAGCTCAAGACGTTCATCGCCGAGGGCGGCAAGGTCTACTGCTGCCGCTTCGGCCTGTCCCTGCACGGCGCCCGCGAGGAGGACCTCATCGAGGGCGTCATCCCCACCCACCCCCTGGACGTCCAGGACGCGCTGATCCACTACGCGCGCAAGGGCGCCATCATCAACTCCACCTACCAGCTGTAGGGAGCACGTCGTGAGCGTTGGCACCGGTAACAGCAGTACGGCGGTGGATGTGCGGATCATGACCCGCGCCGAACTCGCCCTGCGCGGCGTCGCGTCGGACGCGCCCGTGCGGCGGCCGGACGGCGCGGGGCCCAGCGACGACGGACACGTCCTCGTCGACGGTGCCAGCGCCGCGCTCCCCCGCAACCCCGACAGTCCCTACTCCGTGCGGGACGGCAAGGTGTGGCTCGGTGACGAGGACACCGGAATCTCCTTCACACCCGTCCTGCGGCCGAAGTTCTACGACCTGACCACGGCCGACGGCATCCGCTACGAGCAGATCGCCCGCCTGCACGGCTCCGACGTCCTGGCCACCACCGTCGTGCAGACCTGCATCCGCTACGCCGAGTCCGACCGCTGCCGCTTCTGTACCATCGAGGAATCCCTGCGCTCGGGCGCCACCGTGGCCGCCAAGACCCCGGCGCAGCTCGCCGAGGTCGCCGAGGCCGCGGTACGGCTCGACGGCGTGAAGCAGATGGTGATGACCACAGGCACCACCACCGGACCCGACCGCGGCGCCCGCAACCTCGTACGGTCGGTCCGGGCGGTGCTGAAAGCCGTGCCCGGTCTGCCGATCCAGGTGCAGTGCGAACCGCCCGGCGACCTCGCCTGGATCCGCGCCCTGCACGACGCCGGGGCGACCGCGATCGGCATCCACGTCGAGTCCCTCGACGACGAGGTGCGCCGACGCTGGATGCCTGGCAAGTCGACGGTCCCGCTGGCCGAGTACGAGGCCGCGTGGGACGAGGCGGTACGCGTCTTCGGACCGAACCGCGTCTCCACCTACCTCCTCGTCGGCCTGGGCGAGGATCCCGACGAACTCGTCGCCGGGGCGGGCAGGCTGATCGACCGGGGGGTGTACCCGTTCGTCGTCCCCTTCCGCCCGATGAGCGGCACCCTCGCCGCTCGCGAAGGCGTCAGGGCACCCGGCGCGGAACTCCTGACGTACGTCACCGGGGGCGTCGCCGCGAAGCTGCGCGCCGCCGGGATGAGCGGCGCCGACCAGAAGGCCGGCTGTGCGGCCTGCGGGGCGTGCAGTGTGCTCCAGGCAGCGGGCGGGTGAGCGCCGTGTACCTCGACGGTTCCGTGGCCGTGCCGGCCGTGGACGGTCCGCAGGACATTCTGGCCCTGCTGGGCGACCGCAGCACGCTCGCCCGCCGGCCCGCCTTCCGCATCGAGGAGGCGGACAGCACGGCGGACGTGGCCGCCTATCGGGGGCTGCGCCATGCCGCCTTCGTCCAGGAGCAGGGGCTCTTCGCTCATCACGACCTGGACGACCGCGACACCGACCCCCGGACTGTCGTCCTGGTCGCGAAGGACCCGGAGGACATCGTGGTCGGCGGGGTGCGCCTCTGCCCGGTCGACGACGGCCCCGACCTCGGCTGGTGGCAGGGCGGGCGCCTGGTCGTCGCCCGCCGGCCCCGCGGACCGCACGGCATCGGCGCGGCGCTCGTCCGGGCGGCCTGCGCCCGGGCGGAGGCGGAGGGTGCCCTGCGATTCGACGCGACCGTCCAGGCTCGCCATGAGGTGCTGTTCCGGCGCCTCGGCTGGCAGCGGGTGCGGGACACGACGGTCGCGGGCGCGCCGCACGTTCTGATGCGCTGGCCGATCGGCCGCATCGCCGCCCTCGCGGCAGCCACGAAGTCCCCCCTCGGACCGCTCCTCACTGCGCTGGCATCTCCCCGGGGCTTCGTCGGTGACGACGGCGCCCCTGTCCCCGGCACCGACATGATCGCGGCGTGCGACGCGATCGTGCCGTCCATGGTCGAACGGGACCCCGAGTGGGCGGGCTGGTGTGCGGTCCTCGTGAACGTCAACGACCTCGCGGCGATGGGCGCCGCACCGCTCGGGCTGCTGGACGCGGTGGGCGCCCGCGACGCCGCGCACGCCGCCCGGGTCCTGGCCGGACTGACCCGGGCGGCACAGGCGTACGACATCCCGGTGCTCGGCGGGCACACACAGCTCGGCGTCCCGGCCGCCCTGTCGGTGACCGCGCTCGGCCGCACGGGCCGGCCGGTGCCCGGTGGCGGCGGACGCCCCGGACACTCCGTACGGCTCACCGCCGACCTCGGCGGGAGCTGGCGCCCGGGCTACCGGGGCCGCCAGTGGGACTCGACCAGCCACCGCCGTACGGACGAGCTGCGCACGATGACCGGCGCGGTGGCCGCAGCGCGGCCCGCCGCCGCCAAGGACGTGTCGATGGCGGGCATCGCCGGCACCCTCGGCATGCTCGCCGAGGCGAGCGGCTGCCGCGCGGTGCTCGACGTGGCCGCCGTGCCCCGGCCGGAGGCCGCGACCGTGGGCGACTGGTTCACCTGCTTCCCGGGCTTCGCGATGCTCACGGCCGACGAACCGGGCGCACCGCCCCTGCCCGCCGGACCCGCCACGGGTGCGGTCTGCGGGGAGCTCACCGAAGGAGAAGGCGTCGGGCTGCGCTGGCCCGACGGAGAGATCACCGAAGCGGTCATGTCCACCGTGACCGGGATGGGGACCGCATGACCACCTTGCGCATGGCCGCCGTCGCCGCCGAGTTCGGCCGCGACCTGGAGGAGGACTTCGAGATCGCCGAACGGCTGATCAAGGAGGCCCGGGAGGAGGGCGTACGCCTGCTGGCGCTGCCCGAGGCGTGCCTCGGCGGGTATCTGCTCAGCCTCGACGACTGCGCCGAACTCGACGAGGGCCCGCCCGCGCTCGCCCTCGACGGCCCCGAGATCCGCCGGCTGGCCTCCCTGGCAGGGGAGATGACGGTCGTCGCCGGATACTGCGAAGCGGCCGGGGACACCCGCTACAACAGCGTCGTCTGCGTCACCGGCGACGGCGTTCTCGGCAACCACCGCAAGGTCCACCAGCCGCTGAGCGAGGACGCCAGCTACGCCTCTGGGGACCGCTTCCACGCCTTCGATACCCCGGTCGGCCGGATCGGCATGATGATCTGCTATGACAAGGCGTTCCCGGAGTCCGCACGCGCGCTCGCGCTCGACGGAGCCGAGATCGGGGTCTGTGTCTCAGCGTGGCCGGGATCCCGTACGAACGCCGCCGCCAGCCTCGGAGAGGATCGCTGGAAACGCCGCTTCGACCTGTTCGACCGGGCTCGCGCGCTGGAGAACCAGATCGTGTGGCTGTCGGCCAACCAGGCGGGCACGTTCGGGTCGCTACGCTTCGTCGGCAGCGCCAAGGTCGTCGACCCCGGTGGCGAGATCCTCGCCGACACCGGTGTCGCCGCAGGCGTCGCCGTCGCCGAACTCGACGTCGTACAGGCTCTGGAAACCGCCCGCCGGTCGATGGGGCACCTGCGCGACCGGCGACCCGAGACCTACGACCTTTCCACGGGAGCAGCCACCGCATGAGCACGATCCGGATCGCAGCCGCGGCCGCCCACTTCGGCCGTGACCTGGAGTTCGCCCTGGCCCGCACAGCCAAACTCATCGACGACGCGCGCGCCTCCGGTGCCGGTCTGCTGGTCCTGCCCGACGCCGCGCTCGGCGGCTACCTCGCCGACCTGCGCCACCCCGACCCCGAGGCCCTGCCGCCGGCCCTGAAGCCGGACGATCCGCTGATCCTCCAAGTCGCCCGCCTGGCCGCCGAGATGGTGGTCTGCCTCGGCTACTGCGAGGACGGCGGCGACGAGCGCTACAACGCCGCGGTCTGCGTCAGCGGCGACGGTGTCCTCGGCCACCACCGCAAGGTCCATCTGCCGGCCGGCGAGGTCGCTGTCTACGCGCCCGGTGACCGCTTCGACGCCTTCGAGACCCCAGTGGGCCGGATCGGCATGCTCATCGACTACGACAAGACCTTCCCCGAGTCGGCCCGCTCACTGGCCCTGGACGGCGCGGAGATCCTGGCCTGCCTCTCCGCCTGGCCCACGTCCATCACCAACCGCGCCCCGCGCATGGCCCAGGACCGCCAGGCCAAGCTCTTCGACCTCTACGACCAGGCCCGCGCCGCCGAGAACCAGGTCGTCCTCGCCTCCTCCAACCAGACCGGCGCCATGGGCGGCATGCGGTTCCTCGGCCAGTCCAAGGTGGTCGGCCCGGGCGGTGACATCCTCGCCCGCACCTGGGCCAAGGCCGGCCTCGCGGTCGCCGAGATCGACGTCGCCAAGGAGATCGACCGCGCCCGCCGCATCCTGCGCCATCTCGACGAACGCCGGCCCGATGCCTACCGGGAGAACCCGTCGTGAAGATCGCGCTGCTGAGTTACTCCACCAAGCCGCGCGGCGGTGTCGTCCACACCCTCGCCCTCGCTGAGGCGCTCGCCGAGGCCGGGCAGGACGTCACGGTGTGGACGCTGGGCCGCGGCGGAGACGCGGGCTTCTTCCGGCCGGTCGATGCCGCCGTACGGCTACGGATCGTGCCGTTCCCGGACGGCCCGCCGGAGGAGACCGTCGGCGAACGGATCCTGCGCTCCATCGCCCTCCTGGGCAAGGCTTTCGAGCCCTTTGTGGTGGCGTACGACGTCGTCCACGCCCAGGACTGCATCAGCGCCAACGCAGTGGGCGGCCGCTGCGTCCGCACGGTCCACCACATCGACCACTTCACCACCCCCGAACTCGCTGCTTGCCACGAGCGGGCCATCATCGAGCCGTATGCGCACATCTGCGTGTCGGCGGCCGTCGCCACGGAACTGGCCGACGGCTGGGGCATCAAGGCAGCGGTCATCCCCAACGGAGTGGCCTACGGCCGTTTCGCCATCACCGATCCGGCTGCCCTCGCGAACTGGCGTGCCCGTCTGGGCCGTTACATTCTCACCGTCGGCGGCATCGAACCGCGCAAGGGCTCGCTGGACCTGCTGGAGGCGTACGCCCTCCTGTGCCGGGACCATCCCGACGTACGGCTCGTGATCGCTGGCGGCGAGACCCTCTTCGACTACCGCGACTACAGAGCCCGCTGGGAGGCGCGGGCAGCCGAACTCCGCGTGGAACCGGTCGTGTTGGGCCAGGTCGCCGAGGACGACCTGCCGTCACTGGTGGCCGCCGCCTCCGCTTTCGCCTTCCCGTCCGTCAAGGAAGGCTTCGGACTCGCCGCGATGGAGGCACTCGCCGCGGGAGTTCCGCTGGTCGTACGCGATCTGCCCGTACTGCGCGAGGTGTTCGACAGCGCCGCCGGTTTCGCAACCACCCACCAGGACCTGGCCGCTGAGCTCGGCGCCGCGCTCACGGACTACACCCCCGCGCGGCGGGCGAGGGGCCGCCAACTCGCCGCCCGCCACACCTGGGCCACCGCTGCGGAACGCCACCTGGCGTTCTACGACTCTCGGCTGAGGGGCCCCGAGGATCCCGGATGACTTCATGGCGCTGAAGCACTGAGTTCGTTCAGCCGTCGGAAGGCGCCGGCAGAGGCGCGGCGCTGCGTTTGGGCGGGTGGCGCCTCCGTTGGGTTTCTTTCAGGCATGGTGGTCGGCCGGCGATGGCGACGGCGGTCTTCACCAACGCGGCCCGGACGGCAGCGGTGGTACTGGTGAGTGTGCCGATGCGGGCGAGCATCATCGAGTGCCCGGTCCAGGCCGGGGCGACCACTGGAATCGCCACAACGCCGCTCGGGAGTGCGTCGGCTGCGAGGCTGTGGATGGTGGTGATGCCCAGCCCGGCGGCGACGAAGCCGAGCCGGGCGCTGCATCGCTAGTGCCGCGTCAGCCAGGGTTTGCCCGGTAGCGAGGCGTCCTGGTGCGTGCGATCGCAAGGCGGCCGGAAGCCCTCGCAGCGAGCGTGTGTGTCAGGGCGGCGAGCGGGGCAAACCTTGGCTGATGCGGCACTAGGGGCTGTCTGAAGTCGTGATCAAAAAAAGGGGGACATGCCTCTTCTAGTGATGGTTCAGTGGCCGACCAGGCAGTTCGTGCCATCGATTCAGAATGTGGCACGGCTTGCTGCACGGCCAGGGCAGCGGCATAGGCTCTACTGATCATCCTGGAGAGGGAGAGTTTCGTGTCCGGTCAGGTCGTACTTGAGGTAGGGCAGTGGCAAGGCTCGGGGGCCGCGACGGCCGTTCGGTTGCGTAGTGGGGCTGCCCGGCTTGCCGAGCTGATTCCCGAAGGTCCATGGTGCACGGTCGTACTCGACAGCGGCGTCGGGAACTCGCGGGACGGAGTGCAGAACGCCGACGTCCTGGAGCGACACCTGCAAGCAGTGCGCGAGGCGCTGGCCAAGGTTCCGCCAGGCGCCCGGACAGTGACGATCGGTGGCGACTGCGCGGTCGATCTCGCCCCGGTCGAAGCCGCGCTCTCCACGTTCGGGGACCGGCTGGCCCTGGTGTGGTTCGACGCGCACGCAGACCTCAACAGCCCTCAGTCGTCACCATCCGGAGCCTTCCACGGCATGGTGCTGCGCGCGCTCATCGGCGATGGGCCAGAGGGCCTGCGGCCCCTGCGCAGCCTGCAGGCCGACCGCGTGGTACTGGCGGGCACACGGTCGCTGGACCCGGGTGAAAAGGACCTTGTCGAGAGTCGCAGCATCCGACACATCAGCGTTGAGCAACTGGCGGAACCGGGGCCGCTCCTGGCCTCAGTGCGTGCCACCGGCGCCGAGGCGGTGTACGTCCACATCGACCTCGATGTCCTCGACCCGCAGGTGTTCCCGGCCGTCGGTACACCCGAACCCGGTGGGCTCGGTGTCGAAGAGCTCCTCGGAGCGGTGCGGACACTGACGGAGGAATTCACGCTCGCCGGCATCGCGCTCACCGAGTACGAGCGGACGGAGGACACCGACCAGGAGGAGGCCGTCCTGCGGCAGATCGTCGACGGACTGTTCGGATCCGACCGCACCTGAGCAGCATCTCTGCGCTCACGCTCCTATCGGAGCGGACGTGCTCGTAGAGAGCCGGGACCTGCCTTCAGCGGCGCAGAAGAGCTGCTGATACACGTCTGGGATGGCGCGAAGGGAACTCACGGACAGTGAGTGGGAGTTGATCAAGCCGCTCCTGCCGATAGGCAGGTCCGGCCCGTATCCGGAGCATCTGTGGGAGCAGTTCGAGGGCGTGATCTGGAAGTTCCGCTCGAGTGCCCAGTGGCGGGAGATGCCGCTGGAGTTCGGGGTCTGGCAGACCGTCTACGACCGCTTCATCCGGTGGCGTAACGCGGGCGTCTTCCCGGCGCTGATGGACGGGATGATCGCCGAGGCGGCCCGGCGCGGGCAGACGGACTTGTCCCTGGTCAGCGTGGACTCCACAGTCGCCCGCGCCCATCACGACGCCGCGGGCATGCGGGTCGACGTGGAGGTCCTCTCCTTCCTGGAGAAAGCCGCCGAGGCGTCAAAGGGGGCCGCGTAAAGGAACGAAAGCCGCAGGCCGGGGCCGAACAGGAGCCGTCCGACCCGGATCGGGAGGAACGGCGGCGCATCCGGCGACGACGCCGGGCCCGCCTAAAGGTCGCCCTGCTGGGCCGTTCACGTGGCGGCCTGACCACCAAGGTCCACCTCGCCTCCGATCCGCGCTGCCGTCCGCTCGCCTTCATCCTGACCGAGGGGCAGGCCTGAAGGGTGTCTTTATTGCCGTATGGTCGTTGACCTGGGGCTTTGTGATCGTCCAAGTATGGGCATGACCAGCGATTGTGGGGCTGTGACTGCTCGCCTGATCTTCTGCCGACTGCTGGGCTGCCTTCTTTGGGTGGGCCGGTCGACCGTCGCGAACAACGCCGGGATCGTTGCCTTTCGTCATGAGGTGGCTCTGCTCCCCGGTGCTGGCAGGGATGGTCCCTGGCCGTCGAGCCGGGCGGCGTCTCGGCCAGCAAGAGGCCTGCCGAGGGTCGGCCTCGGCTGGGGTTCCGGGCGTCCGGCCTTTCATGGATCAGGAAGGGAGGGCCGATGGCAGTGGGCTCGGCCCTCACGGAGTCAAAGTCGTTGCAGCGGCTCGTGTCACTCGAAAGAGGGATGCGTCGTCCGACTGCGCCCCAGTGGCGCCGACTGGCACGTAATATGCGGGGTGTATGATTCTTGGGCTTCGTATAGCGGTGTAGGTCTCTGAGCGGGCCGCTACAGCCTGATACGGATAGTCGCGGAGGGTAGTCACTGCTGGGGGTCAAGACATCCGATGCGGATGATCTGTCAAGCGGTGGCTTCGAGGGTGGGGTTTGTCGGTGCGGGAAATGCGGTTGTTTCGTCGTAGTGGATGTTGTGGGTCAAGGTTGTGCTGGGCGGCGGTGTGGCGGTCTTTGGCTTTGCGTCGCCGGTCGTAGTGGGCTCGGGCGCCGGGTGAGGCGGTGAGGGCGGAGAAGGCCCAGACGTAGCCGGCGGAGGCCAGGCGCTGGTTCTTGACCCGACGGGCGAGGACGGCGACGCATTTTTCCGGAGGCCCGGGTGACTGGTGCGGCCCCGGCGAAGGCTTTGAGGCCTTTTGCGTCGGTGAAGCGGGATCGGTCGTCGCCGATCTCGGCGAGGACCCGGGCGCCGGTGAGTGAGCCGAGCCCTGGGAAGCTGGTGATGATCTCGGCGTCCGGGTGTGTGTTAAAGGATTCCACCGCTGCTTGGGCGAGGTTGTCTGCGCTGGTGCAGGCTGCGTCGAGCTGTCGTAGCAGGGCGGTGGTCTGGTGTCCCATGGCCTGCTCGACCTGGGGGAGTTGTTGCATCTGTGGGGCGTGGAGAGCGGTGTGGAGGCGGTGGGCTTCGGTGTCGATACCGCGCTTGCGGCCGGCTTTGGCAAGGAGTGTGCGCAGTTGGGTGCGGGTGGGTTTGGCTGCTTGGGCTGGGGTGGGTGCGGCGGCCAGGAGTGTGCGGGCGATGGGGGAGCTGAGGCCGTCGCGTAGTGGTTGGGTGGCGGTGAGGAAGCCGGGGAAGTAGGCGCGCAGGTGGGAGCGGAGTTTGTTGCCGGCTTGGGTGCGGTCCCAGATGGCGTCTTGTTGGGCTCGGGCCAGGAGGGTGATGGCCTGGGCGTGTTCGCTGTCGTGGGGGAGGGGGCGGTGGGCTGCGGCGTCGGTGCGCAGGATGTTGGCCAGGACCATGGCGTCGAGGTGGTCTGACTTCTTGTGGGTGACCGTGTGTCGGTCGCGGTAGCGGGCGGCGGCCATCGGGTTGATGGTGTAGACGGGGCGTTTCGTGGCGCGGAGGCAGGCCACCAGCAGGCCGCGGGAGGTCTCGATCGCCACCGGGATCGGAGCTTCTTCGGTGTCTCCGTGCGTGGTGAGCAGGTCGAGGAGTTGGTGCAGGCCGGCGGCGTCGTCGCTGATCCGGGCTCGGGCTGACAGGGCTCCGTCCTGGTCGATCAGTGCGACGTCGTGGTGGTCGCTGGCCCAGTCGATCCCACGGAACACTTTCATGGTCATGGTGTTGTGCGCGTCCTCTCGGTCGGGTTGCGTGTCGCTGCTGGTCGCAGCCGTGCGGGGGCACGCGTCTCCCTAATGGAAGGGCTCGGTGGCCCGGCATCCGATCAGTCGTTCGTGACCCCAGCTGTCCGCGGGGCCCTCGGTCTGGGCTGGAATTCACAGGTTCCAGGCGTCGTGAGAGGTGGTTCCTGCGAGGGGCTCGGACCACGAACGCCAACGATCGGATCATCCGTCTGGGTGCGGTGCCGCAACATGGTGGAGACGGACGGGGCCGGGGTTCCGACTCTTGACCAAGGGATCTGGTCCCTGGGGTCGCAGACGGCTTCCCCGGCCCCGACCGCCACCACCACGGCGCACCAGGAAGTGGGGCTCGTAGTGCCCCATTAGGGGTCGCAGGTTCAAATCCTGTCGTCCCGACCAGCATCATCGCAGGTCGGAGGCCATTTCCGCGGGTAGCGGAGGCGGCCTTAACCGTTTCCGGGCTGGGAGCAAGTGGGAGCCCTCGTACTCCCAACTCGCAGACGTGTCAACGGTGCCCGATTCGTCCGTCACCCGATCAGGTAGACCTACAGCGCCGTACCACGCCCCCACGCGCCGTCGTCAACCACAGCCCCCGACGTCGCCCAATCGATCCGGATGTCTTCTGCATCGAGAGGCATAAGGACCCCTGTCGGCTCTCGAGCACCTTTCGCGGTGGGAGCACGATGTCGTGCTCCCCATGCGACAGGGGGAGGGGAGACTGCTGATGATCCCTGTGGGCAGGTTTCCGCAGGCAGTCCGTTCGTGGGGGCTTTCGGCCGCGGTCGACGGCCTGCGTCAAGGGGCGGTAAAGCCCCTTGTCGTCCGCCGGCAGATGGGGCACTCCCAGGGTGTGAGTGCTGTATCCGGTTCTGGAGCGCCGTAACGAGACAGCCTTGCGGGGCCTTGTCGGATAAATAGTGTGCCAAGCGGGTGGAAGTGATGGCGCCGATGAGTGCAAGTGCTGGGTCAGTGGTCGGGGGAGAGGCTGATCAGCAAGCTGGCGTCGGGCGGACAGCGGGTCCTGGCCGCGCTGCGCACCGCCCGCGCTGAAGCACGCGAACACGTCTGGCGATTGGCCGGTGAAGCAGCACCGGACGCAGGCGGGCGGGTGATCGTGGACATCGACGGCGTCCTCGTCCTGGCGCACTCCGAGAAGCAGGACGCCGCCGCGACCTGGAAGAAGACGTTCGGGCACCACCCGCTGATGGGGTTTGTCGACCACGGCCGCGGCGGGTTCGGCGAGCCGGTGGTGGGTCTGCTGAGGCCCGGAAACACGGGCTCGAACACCGCCGCTGACCACATCGAGGCCACCAGCCTGGCCCTGGCCCAGTTGCCGAAATGGTTGCGGCGCAGGCCGACAGACGCTGATCCGTACCGACTCCGGCGGCGGCACCCACGAGTTCGTCGCCTGGCTCGCCCGGCGCGGAAGGTGGCTGTCGTACTCGGTCGGCATGACCATCACCGATGCCATCCACCAGGCCGTCCTGAAGGTCCCTGCCTCTGCCTGGACGCCGGCCGTGGAACTGACGGCGAGATCCGCGACGGCGCCTGGGTCGCCGAACTCGTCGGCGACTGCCTGACCGGCTGGCCGAAGAGGCTGCGGCTGATTGTGCGGAAGGAACGGCCGCACCCCGGCGCCCAACTGCGCTTCACCGACGCCGACGGCATGCGCCTCACCTGCTTTGCCACCAACCCGGACTCTGTTGCTGAATTGGCTGCAGGGGTGGGGTAACGGTCGTTCCAACTCACAGAGGGCAGTACCTGGCTATGCTCTCGTGGCGCCGCGAGCATGGTCAGCCGCGCGAGCACGGGGGCCCGGTGCGTACCCCGGCGGGGCCGGTCCCTGCAGGTGGCAACTAGGCTGCGCCGCAGGGCGTCCTTCCCTCCGACGGTGAACTGGCGGTGGGATAGGGGCTGCTGTGGGTTACGTGTTTGCGGTGCTGGCGGTGCTGTGTTTCGTGGGCGCGCTGCGGAGCAACGTACGGGTGCGGGAGTTACGACAGCACGGGATCCGCACCAGCGGCGTCGTCGTCGGACAGGTGCACGTGAAGAGTGACGCCAGCAGCAACGGGGACGGCCACTGGGCCCCCGTCATCGCCTTCACCGACATACGCGGGCAACAGGTGGAGTTCAAACCCCGCGTGACCGGCACCGGGCTGGGACTGCCGACCGGGCAGCATGTGCCCGTGGTGTACCTGCCGGACAAACCGAAGTCGGCCTGTGTGGACACACGGCGGCACATGATGGCGTCCGTGCGGTTCTGGCTGCTCGCGGGAGTGATCGAGGCGTTCGTGGCCGTGCTCATCCTGGTGCAGCCGTGACCAGGACCACGAGTCGCCAGCGGCGTCCCGACCGCGCTGGACAGCGGCCATGGCGTCCTTGGCGATGCGTTCCCAGACTCTGTTACTGAATTGGCTGCAGGCGGGGTGGTTCGGCGTGATCGTTGGTGCGGTCGTTCTGCCCCGGCCGCAGGGGGTCGGTGTGGTGTCCATGCGACTGGGGGGATTGCCGCCTGTTCCTGAACAGACGGCCAGGACGGCGCGCGCCGCCTTCCCGGGTGGCAGCCTGCCCATGCGCCTGCGTGACCACCTCGCCGAGATCTTCGACGACGCGTTGCTCACCGAGGTGTTTCCCAGCCGCGGTGCTCCGGCCCTGCTCGCGCTGGTGACGGTGCTGCAGTTCACCGAGAACCTCACCGACCGGGTAGGCCGCGGACGCGTCACGGGGCCGTCTGTCGTTGAAGTACGCGCTGGGCACAGAGCTGTCCGACGCTGGCTTCGACTTCTCCGCGCTGTCGAGGTTCCGCACCGGGCTGGCCGGTCATGGCCTGGAACGGGCCCTCCTTGACAGGCTCGTCGAGCACTGTCGCGGGGCCGGGCTGATCAAGGCCGGCGGCAAGCAGCGCACCGACTCCACCCACGTGATCAGCACGGTCCGCGACCTGAACCGCACCGAACTGGCCGGGGAGAGCGTGCGGGCCGCGCTGGAGGCGCTCTGACAACGCTCACCCACCGTCACCGCATCACGAAAATCTTGCAAGAGCCTCATTCCCGGCACCCACAGAGCCACGATCGGCCTGGCGCGGTGGCACACCTGCGGAGATCTGCGTGGATCACGCCGATGGAATACCGAGGGTAGGTGGGCCGGAACACCTGCCGCGCGCGATGACAGGTTCGCGCCAAGAGGATGTGCCGGTTCACGCCAAGCGGGTGCGGCGTCATGCCTCGGGCTTTCACGAGGTGGTCTGCCCGAGGCTTGATGACAAAGGCGAGAAGTGCTCCTGACCTGGAACGATAGCGCGTCTCGAGGGAGTCTGGCGCCGTGGAAATCCCGTTGCCGGAACAGCGGCATCTTCGATCGAATGCCTCCATGACTCATGACGGCCCGGCGGACCATGTGGAGCAGAACCGACGCTTTTGGGATGACGAGGCGGCTGCGTGGCACGGGCCGCTCGCCCGTGATCACTGGGCGCAGGTGGAACCGTCCTGGGGATTGTGGGCCACCCCTGAGTCTCAGGTCTCCGTGCTTCCCGACGGCATCGACGGGATGCGCACCATTGAGCTGGGGTGCGGTACTGCCTACGTTTCCGCTTGGCTGGCCAGAGCAGGAGCCCACCCAGTCGGGATCGACCTCTCGGAGAAGCAACTCGCCACTGCTCGCGCGATGCAGACGGAGTTCGGCATCGACTTCCCCCTTGTCCTGGGCAATGCCGAGAAGGTGCCCTACGAAGACAACACGTTCGACCTGGCGATCAGCGAATTCGGCGCCTCGCTGTGGTGCGACCCCTACCGTTGGATCCCGGAGGCAGCCCGGCTTCTCGTTCCCGGAGGCCGGCTGGTGTTCTCGCGCTACTCACCGCTGTTCGCGCTGTGTGTACCGCCCGAAGGACCGGCATCCACCATTCTGTCCCGCAGCCAATTCGGCCTGACGCGACTGGACTGGGGGAATCACGTGGAGTTCGTCCTGCCGCACGGTGAGATGCTTCGTCTGCTGCGGTCCTGCGACTTCATCGTTGAAGATCTGATTGAGATTCAGGCACCCAAGCCTGCACAGGACTACGAAGAAGTTTCCGCCGACTGGGCCCAGCAGTGGCCCAGCGAGGAGATCTGGAAAGCTCGGCTGGCAGGCTGACAGCTCCGCAGGCACCGTGTATCGCCTTAGAGGACGTTCGTGTCATCTATGCGCCGTTTTAGGGCAGTTGGGCTGCGTCGGGAATCGCCTCATACAGGCAGAACAGGCGGTATGTCTCTTCAGGTGGAGCGCGCCGGGAGCTGCGGTTTACCCCGATTGCCGCCGATAGATCTGTCCGGTTCGAATACGTCCATGCAGCTGGTTTTTGCCTCGCTCGATCGAGCGATATGCCCGGTTGGGAACCTCGTGCATGAGTGGCCCCATGACCTCTTCGCAGCAGCGTGAGCCTGTGCCGCTCGAGAAGTCATCGCCGCAGGTGAGCGAGGTGCGGTCAGTTCGCTGGGATCATGTCCTGCGTGATCGTGTCCTTGTTGTACAAGGTG
>NZ_JBHWES010000069.1:0-65962 GCF_042734105.1 Streptomyces sp. NPDC059679
CCGCCGGGCCGTCCGCCGGGCCCCCCCCCCCCCGCCCCACCCGCAACCGCCCCGGGCGCCACAACGGCGGCCACATCGGGGGGGGGGGGCCCCCCGCCCCCCACCCCGCCTCAGCGGTTCGCCCGCGAGGGGCCGGTGATCAGCTGCAGCCGCTGGTCGAGCCGCAGCCCTCGCACAGGTAGCAGCTGCCCGCCCGGCGCATCTTCGTACCGCAGGAGAAGCACAGCGGCGCGTCGGCGTTCAGCCCGAACTGGATCTCGGCGAGCTCAGTGGAGCTGTGGGCCTGCTTGGGCGCCGGGGCGACGGCCCGCGGCTTGGAGGTGGCGGCCTGCGGGGCGTCCACATGGCGCGGGGCCGACTGTGCCAGGCCCTCGACATCCACCTCGGCGTCGTCGATGGACTGCTCGTACGAACCGGTCTCCAGGTGGCGCTGACGCTCCTCCGCGGAGTGGATGCCGAGCGCCGACCGGGTCTCGAAGGGCAGGAAGTCCAGCGCCAGCCGGCGGAAGATGTAGTCGACGATCGACTGCGCCATCCGCACGTCCGGGTCGTCCGTCATGCCGGCCGGCTCGAAGCGCATGTTGGTGAACTTCGAGACGTAGGTCTCCAGCGGCACGCCGTACTGGAGGCCGACCGAGACGGCGATCGAGAAGGCGTCCATCATGCCCGCGAGGGTCGAACCCTGCTTGGACATCTTCAGGAAGACCTCGCCGAGGCCGTCGTCCGGGTACGAGTTCGCCGTCATGTAGCCCTCGGCGCCGCCCACCGTGAAGGAGGTCGTGATGCCGGGACGGCCCTTGGGGAGGCGCTTGCGGACCGGGCGGTACTCGATGACCTTCTCGGCCTCGGGCTCGGCCTGCTCAGCGGGCTTCTCCTCCTTCTTCTTGGCCGAGAGGGGCTGGCCGACCTTGCAGTTGTCCCGGTAGATCGCCAGAGCCTTCAGGCCCAGCTTCCAGCCCTCGAAGTAGATCTCCTCGATCTCCTCGACGGTTGCCGACTCCGGCATGTTGACCGTCTTGGAGATCGCGCCCGACAGGAAGGGCTGGGCCGCGGCCATCATGCGCACATGGCCCATCGGCGAGATGGAGCGGTCGCCCATGGCGCAGTCGAACACCTCGTAGTGCTCGGACTTGAGCCCCGGCGCGTCAATGACGTTGCCGTGCTCGGCGATGTGGGCGACGATCGCCTCGACCTGCTCGGGCTGGTAGCCGAGCCGCTTGAGCGCCTTCGGGACCGTGTTGTTCACGATCTGCATCGAGCCGCCGCCGACGAGCTTCTTGAACTTGACCAGGGCCAGGTCCGGCTCGATGCCCGTGGTGTCGCAGTCCATCATCAGGCCGATGGTGCCGGTCGGCGCGAGCACCGACGCCTGGGCGTTGCGGAAGCCGTTCTTCTCGCCGAGGCGGATCACGTCCTGCCAGGCCTCGGTGGCCGCGGCCCACACCGGCGTGTCCAGGTCGTCCATGCGCTTGGCGGCGCCATTGGCGTCCGAGTGCTGCTTCATGACGCGCTTGTGGGCGTCGGCGTTGCGGGCGTAGCCCTCGTACGGGCCGACGACCGCGGCCAGCTCGGCGGAGCGCCGGTAGGACGTGCCGGTCATCAGCGAGGTGATGGCTCCGGCCAGGGCTCGGCCGCCGTCGCTGTCGTAGGCGTGGCCGGTGGCCATCAGCAGAGCGCCGAGGTTGGCGTAGCCGATGCCCAGCTGGCGGAAGGCGCGGGTGGTCTCGCCGATCTTCTGGGTCGGGAAGTCCGCGAAGCAGATGGAGATGTCCATCGCGGTGATGACGAGCTCGACGACCTTGGCGAAGCGCTCGGCGTCGAAGCGCTGGTGGCCCGCGTCATCGTCGTCGAGGAACTTCATCAGGTTGAGCGAGGCCAGGTTGCACGAGGAGTTGTCCAGGTGCATGTACTCGCTGCACGGGTTGGAGGCGGTGATCCGGCCCGTCTCCGGCGAGGTGTGCCAGTGGTTGATCGTGTCGTCGTACTGGATGCCCGGGTCGGCGCAGGCCCAGGCGGCCTCGGCCATCTTGCGGAAGAGCGACTTGGCGTCGACCTCTTCGAGGATCTCGCCGCTCATACGGGCGCGCAGACCGAACTTCGAGCCGGACTCCACGGCCTTCATGAACGTGTCGTTCACCCGGACCGAGTTGTTGGCGTTCTGGTACTGGACGGACGTGATGTCCTCGCCGCCCAGGTCCATGTCGAAGCCCGCGTCGCGCAGGGCGCGGATCTTCTCCTCCTCCTTCACCTTGGCCTCGATGAAGGCCTCGACATCCGGGTGGTCGACGTCGAGGACGACCATCTTGGCGGCCCGGCGGGTGGCGCCCCCGGACTTGATCGTTCCGGCGGAGGCGTCGGCGCCGCGCATGAAGGAGACCGGACCGGAGGCGTTGCCACCGGAGGAGAGCAGTTCCTTGGAGGAGCGGATACGGGAGAGGTTCAGGCCGGCTCCGGAGCCGCCCTTGAAGATCATCCCCTCTTCCTTGTACCAGTCGAGGATCGACTCCATGGAGTCGTCGACGGAGAGGATGAAGCAGGCGCTGACCTGCTGCGGCTGCTTGGTTCCGACGTTGAACCACACAGGCGAGTTGAAGCTGAAGACCTGGTGCAGCAGGGCGTAGGTGAGCTCGTGGTCGAAGATCTCGGCGTCCGCGGGGGAGGCGAAGTAGCCGTTGTCCTCGCCGGCCTGGCGGTAGGTGCGCACCACCCGGTCGATGAGCTGCTTCAGGCTCGACTCGCGCTCCGGAGAGCCGACCGCGCCACGGAAGTACTTGCTCGTGACGATGTTGACCGCGTTCACCGACCAGAAGTCGGGGAACTCGACGCCACGCTGTTCGAAGTTGATCGACCCGTCGCGCCAGTTGGTCATGACGACGTCACGGCGCTCCCACACCACCTCGTCGTACGGATGCACGCCGGGGGTGGTGTGGATGCGCTCGATACGCAGACCCTTGGCCGCCTTGCTGCCCTTGGAGCGGGAGCCTCGCGCGGGGCCGCTCGTCGTCTCTGTCATTCCGCCTCCCTGTACGGGCAAAAACGCCCTGATGTGCCCATTTCTTCCCATGGCACGGTGTATGTCGTTCATCCGGAGGTATCTCACCCCCGGCAAGCCTTGATCGCCGCGACTCGGTGACTCAGTCGGCGGTGGTGGCGGACGCGGGGACCTCCGCGGCCCCGTCGGCGCCGGGCCCGCGGTCGTTCGCGGGAGGCCGCTGCTGGTCGCGCAGCTCCGTGACCGCTGCCTCGAAGTCTTCGAGGGAGTCGAAGGCGCGGTAGACGGAGGCGAAGCGGAGGTATGCGACGAGGTCGAGCTCCTGGAGCGGGCCGAGTATGGCGAGCCCCACGTCATGAGTGGACAGCTCCGCGCTGCCGGTGGCCCGTACGGCCTCCTCCACCCGCTGGCCGAGCTTGGCGAGGGCGTCCTCGGTGACCGGGCGGCCCTGGCACGCCTTGCGCACCCCGGAGATGACCTTGTCGCGACTGAAGGGCTCGGTGACCCCACTCCGCTTGATCACCATCAGCGACGCGGTCTCCACGGTCGTGAAGCGGCGCGAGCAGTCGGGGCACTGGCGGCGCCTGCGGATCGAACAACCGTCGTCTGTGGTCCGGCTGTCGACGACTCGACTGTCGGGGTGCCTACAGAAGGGGCAGTGCATGACTCCGTACCCTCCTCACCCTCAAGAACGGCGCATGGCTGACATGCCTCGACCGGCCCTCACGGGCCTTGCGAAGCAGCCACAAGCATAGGCGAAGTACTCGGTCATGAATGACCGGGGACCACAACTTGTGGGCGACTACCATCCATCAAACCACTAGATGTGGTGCTTGACACTCATCCGCCACAATGGCGTGTCCCGCCCCGCGAGCAGGCACGAGACTACGCGAAGCCCACCGGTCCCCGCGCCACGGGGGTGAGGGTGTCACACTGGTACGCCGCCCCAGCCGACCATCGAATCAACCGCTCCATACACCCGATCCTGTGATCACGTCAGCTCATCTGCGAAATTTCACTCGAACGTGTGTTTGGCGCAACCTTTCGAAAGCAACTACCGTTGCCCTACTAGGGAGAACATCTCGAGAGGGGCCGTCGTGACCACCACCACAGAGAGCGCCACCATCACCACCCAGGAGCGCTCCCAGAGCCGACTCGAACACACGCATGCGATGAACCAGGGCCACGCGATGAATGACGCAGCCACGAACCCGGAGGGGCAGAAGCCCACGCGCTCCCTACCCGGCCGACCTCCAGGGATCCGGGCGGACAGCTCCGGGCTGACCGACCGGCAGCGTCGAGTCATCGAAGTCATTCGCGACTCTGTGCAGCGCCGCGGCTACCCGCCGTCCATGCGTGAGATCGGGCAGGCGGTGGGTCTCTCCAGCACCTCGTCCGTCGCCCATCAGCTCATGGCGCTGGAGCGCAAGGGCTTCCTGCGCCGCGACCCGCACCGGCCTCGGGCGTACGAGGTGCGCGGCTCCGACCAGCCCAGCGCCCAGCCCGCCGACACCACCGGCAAGCCCGCCGCCTCGTATGTTCCCCTCGTCGGCCGGATCGCGGCCGGTGGCCCCATCCTCGCCGAGGAGTCGGTCGAGGACGTCTTCCCGCTCCCCCGGCAGCTGGTCGGAGACGGTGAGCTCTTCGTCCTGAAGGTGGTCGGCGACTCCATGATCGAGGCCGCCATCTGCGACGGCGACTGGGTGACGGTCCGCCGCCAGCCCGTCGCGGAGAACGGCGACATCGTGGCCGCCATGCTGGACGGAGAGGCCACGGTCAAGCGCTTCAAGCGCGAGGACGGCCATGTGTGGCTCCTCCCGCACAACGCCGCGTACCAGCCGATCCCGGGCGACGAGGCGACCATCCTGGGCAAGGTGGTCGCGGTGCTGCGCCGGGTCTGAGCTCCGCGGATCTGAGCTCGGCCGGTCCAAGCTCGGCCGGTCCGATCTCGGCAGATCCAGGCGCGCCGACCCTCCGCGCCCAGCGACCGGGCCCCGGAACCTCTGCGCCGGTTCCGGGGCCCTGCTGTATCCGCGCCTGCTGTGTCCGCGCCGCTGCGCGCGGCCACGCGGGGCCGGGGCCCGGCCTAGGCGTCAGCCGCCTTGGCCGCGGCGTCGATGGCGGCCAGCGAGCGGCGCACCTGATTGCGGTCGGTCGTGTACCAGAAGTCCGGCATGGACTTGCGCAGGAACGAGCCGTAGCGGGCCCGCTCGACCCGCGGGTCGAGCACGGCGACGACCCCACGGTCTCCGGAGGCGCGCACCAGCCGACCTGCCCCTTGCGCCATCAGCAGGGCGGCATGCGTGGCCGCAACCGCCATGAAACCATTGCCGCCGGCGTCCTCCACGGCCTTCTGGCGAGCGCTCATCAGAGGATCGTCGGGGCGCGGGAACGGCACCCGGTCCATCACCACCAGCTGGCAGTTCGGACCAGGGACATCGACGCCCTGCCAGAGCGAGAGCGTGCCGAACAGGCACGTACGGGCGTCGCCCGCGAAGGTGCGGATCAGCTCGCCCAGCGTCTCCTCGCCCTGGAGCAGGATGGGCACGTCCAGACGGCCGCGCAGCTCCTCCGCGGCCGCCTGAGCGGCGCGCATCGAGGAGAAGAGGCCGAGAGTCCGGCCGCCCGCGGCCTCCACCAGCTCGGCGAGCTCGTCGAGCATGTCCGAGCGGCTGCCCTCGCGACCGGGCTGGGCCAAATGCTTGGCGACGTAAAGGATCCCCTGCTTGGAGTAGTCGAAGGGCGATCCGACGTCGAGCCCCTTCCACGGGGGCGCGGCGCCCTCCTCGCCCTTGGCGTCCCGGACGCCTTCGGGAAAGAGACCGAGCGAGGCGGCCACACCGTTGAAATCCCCGCCGAGCTTGAGGGTGGCGGAGGTGAGGACCACGGAACGGTCCTCGAAGAGCTTCTCGCGCAGCAGGCCGGACACCGAGAGCGGGGCGACGCGCAGCGAGGCGCCGAAGCGGTCGTGCCGCTCGTACCAGACGACGTCGTACTCGGACCCGTCCACGATGCGCTCGGCCACTTGGTGGATGTTCTCCACGGAGGCGAGGGCCTGCTTGCGCACGGCGTCCTCGTCCTGGACCGAGGCATCGCGCGTGGCACCGAGCGCCGAGATGACCGTACGGGCCGCGTCGCGGAGCGCCATCAGGGCATAGCCGAGGTCTTCGGGAATCTCCTCGAGGCGGCCGGGCAGCGCGAGCTCCATCAGCCGCTCGAAGGTCTCGGAGGCGGTCTGCAGAGCGTCCGCCGCCTTCTCGTTGACGAGCTTGGCGGCGCGGCGCACCGCGCGGTTGACCTGGCCCGGGGTGAGCTCGCCGCTTGCGACTCCGGTGACCCTGGAGACGAGCTCATGGGCCTCGTCGACGATCAGCACCTCATGGCTCGGCAGGACCGGCGCGCCCTCGATGGCGTCGATGGCCAGCAAGGCGTGGTTGGTGACCACGACCTCGGCCAGCTTGGCCCGCTCGCGGGCGGCCTCGGCGAAGCATTCGGCACCATAGGTGCACTTGGACGCGCCGAGGCATTCCCGGGAGGAGACGGAGACCTGGGACCAGGCGCGGTCGGAGACACCAGGGGTCAGATCGTCGCGGTCGCCCGTCTCGGTCTCATCGGCCCAGTCGCGCATCCGCAGCAGGTCCTTGCCCAGCTTGCTGGTGGGCTCGGCCGCCTCGAACGGGTCGAACAGCCCGACCTCCCCCGCCTCGGCGTCCTCCTGCGGCACACCCTCGTGGAGGCGGTGCAGGCACAGGTAGTTGGAGCGGCCCTTGAGCATGGCGAACTCGGGGCGGCGGCGCAGCAGCGGATGCAGGGCGTCGACGGTGCGCGGCAGGTCGCGCTCGACGAGCTGGCGCTGCAGGGCGAGGGTGGCCGTCGCGACGACGACACGCTCTCCGTGGGCGATGGCGGGCACGAGATAGCCGAGGGACTTTCCGGTGCCGGTGCCGGCCTGGGCGAGCAGATGCGCGTTGTCGTCGATCGCCTCGGCTACGGCTTCGGCCATGGCGGTCTGGCCAGGGCGCTCGGTGCCGCCCACGGCGGTGACGGCGGCATGCAGCAGGTCGGCGAGGGTAGGCGGGGACGATGCAGTCATAGGAGAGTCAGCCTACGCGGCAGCACTGACATCACGGGCGGGACTCCTGACGCGGAACCTGAACGGGTCGGGCGGTGTATGAGAGATCAGAGGCACGAAGTCAGAGGCGCGAAGTGGCGCCGGTGGATCACAGGAGGTGGCGCAGGGTGCGATCCCGCAGCATGAGGGCCGCGTGTTTGTCGGGCAGTTCCACCTCTGCGGACAGCCGGAAGCCGGCGCCGAGGAAGGCGGCGACGCAGGGGGTGTTCCGCAGATCGGGTTCCGCGACCACGCGGCCGCAGGAGGGCCGCCGGTCGAGGACGAGATCGGCGACGGCGCGCAGCAGTGCCGTGCCGATACCCCGGCCCCGATCGCGTACGCGGCCGATGAGCAGGTGCAGACCCGTGTCCTGCGGCCGGGCCGGGTAGTACCGGGCGAGGGGAGCGAGGTCGGCCCGGTACACCTCCCAGTAGCTCATCGGCACGCCGTCCAGGACCCCCAGACAGGGCACACTGCGGCCGTCGCCGTCGAGCTGGATACGCAGGTGCCGCGCGGTGGTCTCATACGGGCCGGACAGCTCCCAGAAGGCGGAGACAGCCGGGTCGTTCATCCAACGGGCGATGAGCTCGACATCGCGCTCGAGGTGAACGGGGACGAGCTGAAAGGCGCCCACCGCCGTACCGACGGGCCCCCACTGGGCGACCTGGTCGAGCAGGTCCTGCCGATCGGGGGCCGCCGGACCGGCAAGGTGCTCCTCGATGAGGCGTGCGGCCTGTTCCTCAGAGGGCCGCATATCGAGGGTGTCCTCGCTGCTGGAGCTGGTGCCGGAGTCGGTGGGCGGCATGGCGACGCTCTCCTCTCGTCGTTACCGGGGCGTCATGGGGGCGCCTGATCGTCGGCGCGGGCGTCACGCCATGGATGTCATGCCAGGGAGTCACGCCACGGACGTCGTGGACGTCACGGGCGTCACGGGCGTCACCGAGCGGAAAAGGGGGTTGGCGATGGTGACATAGACGGACTGGGTGTCCACCGGTCCCACGAGTTCATCCAGGCCGCGCAGCCGGGTGAGCAGGTTGGCCTTGCAGCGCAGGGTGGGCGCCTCCAGGAGCCTGGCGGGCAGCGTCGAGCGGATCTTCGCGGGGCCGGACGCGGCCTCGGCGAGGAAGCGGCGGAACGCGGCCAGCAGAAGGCGCTCATCGGCGAGCCGCTGAGAGCCGAACGCCCCGACCAGACCGAGGACGTTGTTGACGCCGAGGTAGTAGGCGAACCGTTCGTCGGCGACCTCGTCGGAGACGAAGGTGTCGCTGCGGGCGCCGATCTCGGGCAGTCGCCGCTGGAGTTCGGCGCACCGGGACTCACGGAAGTAGTACCCCTGGTTGTCGCGATAGCGGCCGCCGGCCGGCCAGCCGTCGGGGTCGAGCAGTACCAAGGTGTTCTGCTGGTGTGCCTCCAGTGCGATACCGGCCTCGCCGTCCAGCCAGAGCACGGGCCGTACGACGGTGTGCAGATAGCGCAGAAACCACTCGGTGCTGACGGTCGCCGGGCGGTGGCCGGTACGGGCGGCGATCCGGGCGACGATCCAGGCAAGCCGTGAGCACATCGTCCTCCGGTCCGGCCAGGGGCGGAGCGCGGTGAGGCCGGCCAGGCATACGGCCTCGTCGCCCGGGCCGAACGGGTTGTGCCGGACGACGACGTCGAGTCCGCTGATCGGGGTGCCGTCGGGGCTGTCGACCGCGAGCCAGGCGGGGTCGCGGACGATGTCGAAGCCGGGGCGCCCCGGACAGGCCGCCCGCCACTGCCCGGAGAGTCCGCTGCGCAGGAGCCGGTGCACCTCGACACCGCGCCACAGCTCCTTGCGCAGGTTCTCCCGGCGGGAGTTGGTGATCCGCAGGGCGAGCGACAGCTTGAGCATCGCGGGTGCGCCGGTCCGGTAGACGGTGCGGATGGAGGAGGTGGGGTGCCAGTGCTCGCCGGCCGGTCCCAGGTCATGCAGCAGCCCCGCGTCGAAGAGCGCGGTGACCTCCGAGCGGTACCGGATCTCCCGGGCCTGCCAGGGGTGCAGCGGCAATGGCACGGTGCCGGGCGGCCGTTCGAGGTCCGGGCCCGCGAGCGAGAGGGCGAGCCGTTCGGCGGGCACGGTCCGGCCGCGTTCGGTCCAGGCCGAGTCGCGGGACAGGACGGACTGATCGACGGCGAACCAGTGCAGAGGAAAGGAGCCACGCGACTCCGGTGAGAAGACAGGCGATTCGGCCTCGGAGAGCCCTTCGCGGCTCTTAGGGGTGGGATGGAGGGGGTGACCGAGGAGAAGGGACTGTTCGGCGGTCAGAAAGGGGGTGTCCGTCGCGGGGTCGGCGGGCATGGCCCGTCGGGCGGACAGGAATTGGGCTGTGTTTCGCACGGAGTCCGCGACCCGGCCGACGAGTTCGGTGAGCGGTGCCGGGGAGCTGATCCGCTCGGGGCCGTAGGCCGCCTCCCGGCCGAGGAGGGCCGCGAGGGTGACCGCGTCGAGGGCGGGCGCCTCCGGGGCGCCGCCGTCGAGCATGGGCGGGCCGAAGCGGTGCCATCCGGTGGCGGACCAGTGGCGCACGGGCACCAGCAGGGCGGTGCCGGCGGCGGGGAGCGGGATCCGCCAAGTGCCGGCGGCGGAGGGCGCCGCACCGCTCTCGCGCGCCCAGCAGCGCAGCAGGTTCTCGGTGGCGCAGGCGTCCGCCGCGGCCCAGGGGTCGGGGTGGTCCAGGGCGTCGTCCGGGGCGGTGTCGTGGCCACCTTCGTGGACGCCTTCGGCGCGGCGGCCCTGCCGTGGGACGGCCGCCACCTCGGCGCCACCCTCGTCGCGGGCCTCCTTGCCGTGGGCTTCCCCGCCCTGGGCCCCAGCAGCGGTCTGCGGTGCCGGCGGGAGGTGTGGGCGGTGTTCCCGGGGGAAGTGCGGCATATCGGGTGCGGGCACGGCTGTCGGTCCTCCTGCTGCTGAACGCCTTTCGGCTGTCCCCCGCACGTACCAACGACGCGCGGGGCGCGGGATCACGGGCAACCGGCAGATCCGTGCGGCCGGGAACCAAGGACCCGGCTGTGGCCGTCGTAGGCGGCACCGGCATAGTGGGGGCCGTCCCCTAATCGGGGCGGTGCATGACAATTTCACAGCAGCACTCAGAGCAGCCCAGAACATCAGGGGGAGTTCCGCCCATGCCATCCAATCGCCAGCCAGCCTCGCGTCCAGGGTCCAAGTGGAGGGCGCTGCGCGCCCGCAGCAACTCCCCCCTGCTGGCCGCCGCGGCGATCGCCTCGGTGCTGGCGCTGACCGCCACGGCGTGCGGCCCCTCGGACGACAACGCGGGGTCCGAGCCGAGTGCCGCGTCGTCGCAGAGCGGAGGGGACATCACCCTTCCCGACAACCTCAACGACAAGTTGAAGGAGCTCGGGGTCGACCTGGACAAGTGGAAGAACGGCGCCTGGAACAAGTGGGACAAGGACGACTGGCTGCGTGAGGCCGGCGACTTCATCAACCCGATCATCAAGGACCTCTGGAAGCCCGACCGGATGAAGGAGGCCCAGGAGCCCGATACCCCGGTCGACGACAACGACATCTCGGGCGACCAGGGCGTCACAGACCCCGACCCCCAGCCGGTCGCGGCCAAGGAGGTGGCGAGCCCCTACAGCGCCAACGTCCCCGACGCGGGCAAGGTCTTCTTCGACGGTCCCGAGGGCTCGATGGTCTGCTCCGCCACCGTCGTGCAGGACCCGGCGCACCCGGGCAAGTCCAACCTGGTGTGGACGGCGGGCCACTGCGTCCACGCGGGCAAGGGCGGCGGCTGGTACAAGAACCTGATGTTCGTCCCCTCGTACAACGACGCCGGCAAGTCGGTCGACGAGCTGGAGAACGCCACCAAGGAGCAGCTGGCGCCGAAGGGCGTCTGGTGGGCCGACTGGGCGCAGACCTCCTCGCAGTGGATCGACAACGGCGCGGCCGTCGGCGGCAAGGGCGCCCCGTACGACTTCGCGGTGCTGCATGTGAAGCCGGAGAACAGCGGCGGCAAGTCGCTCGAGGAGACGGTCGGCGGCGCGCTGCCGGTCGACTTCAACGCCCCCGCGGTGAAGTCCATCAGCAAGATCACGGCCACGGGCTACCCGGCCGCGCCGCCGTTCGACGGCCAGAAGATGAACCAGTGCTCGGACAAGCCGGGCAGGCTCTCGCTCGACGCCAAGCAGCCGACGATGTACCGCATCGGTTGCACGATGACCGCGGGTTCGTCCGGCGGTGGCTGGGTCGCGAACGGCTCGGACGGCAAGCCGGCGCTGGTGTCGAACACCTCGATCGGCCCGACCACCGCCACCTGGCTGGCGGGTCCGCACCTCGGCCCTGAGGCGAAGGCCGTCTACAACGCGGTCAGCAAGAAGTTCGCCAACCAGTAGGACCGGCAGGCAGGCCGAACGGAGGGACGTGGCGGTCGGCACCGGCCGCCACGTTCTCACGGAAGCCGCCACGTTCGTCCCGCCGCGTTCGTACAGATACAGACCAGACGGCGAAGGCCCGCCCCCGGTATCCCGGAGGCGGGCCTTCGTCGTGGAAGGGGTCTGGATCAGCCCTGCGCGGAGCCGGCGGGCACATACCGCCGCAGCTCTGCGGCCAGCTCCTCGTGCACCCGTGCCTTGAGCAGCGTGCCCTCCGGGGTGTGCTCCTCGGAGATCACCTCACCCTCGGCATGCGTGCGCGCGACCAGCTTGCCCTGGGTGTACGGCACCAGCGCCTCGATCTCGACCTGAGGCCGCGGCAGCTCGTTGTCGATCAGCCCGAGCAGCTCGTCGATGCCCTGCCCCGTACGGGCCGACACCACGAGGGCGCGCTTCTCGACGCGCAGCAGCCGCTGGAGCACCAGCGGGTCCGCCATATCCGCCTTGTTGATCACCACGATCTCGGGCACATCGACCGCGCCCACATCGCGGATCACCTCGCGCACGGCGGCCAGCTGCTCCTCCGGCATCGGATGCGAGCCGTCCACCACATGGACGATCAGATCGGCGTCGCCGACCTCCTCCATGGTGGAGCGGAATGCCTCGACCAGATGGTGCGGCAGATGCCGCACAAAGCCGACGGTGTCCGCCAGGGTGTACAGCCGCCCGCTGGGCGTCTCCGCCCGGCGCACAGTCGGGTCCAGGGTGGCGAACAGCGCGTTCTCCACCAGGACGCCCGCACCGGTCAGCCGGTTGAGCAGCGAGGATTTCCCCGCGTTGGTATATCCGGCGATGGCGACCGAGGGCACCCTGTGGCGCTTGCGCTCCTGCCGCTTGATATCGCGGCCGGTCTTCATCTCCGCGATCTCCCGGCGCATCTTCGCCATCTTCTCGCGGATCCGGCGCCGGTCGGTCTCGATCTTGGTCTCACCGGGACCGCGGGTGGCCATACCGCCGCCGCCCGCCGCTCCGGAGCCACCGCCACCCATCTGCCGGGACAACGACTGACCCCAGCCGCGCAGCCTCGGCAGCATGTACTGCATCTGGGCCAGGGAGACCTGCGCCTTGCCCTCGCGGGACTTGGCGTGCTGGGCGAAGATGTCGAGGATCAGGGCGGTGCGGTCCACCACCTTGACCTTGACGACGTCCTCCAGGTGGATCAGCTGGCCGGGGCTCAGCTCACCGTCGCATACGACGGTGTCAGCCCCGGACTCGATCACGACGTCGCGCAGCTCCTGGGCCTTGCCGGAGCCGATGTACGTGGCCGGGTCCGGCTTGTCGCGCCGCTGGATGACCCCGTCGAGCACGAGGGCGCCCGCGGTCTCCGCGAGCGCGGCCAGCTCCGACAGCGAGTTCTCCGCGTCCTGCACGGTGCCGGAGGTCCAGACGCCGACCAGCACCACGCGCTCCAGGCGCAGCTGCCGGTATTCGACCTCGGTGACGTCCTCCAGCTCGGTGGACAGGCCCACGACGCGCCGCAGCGCGGCTCGCTCGGAGCGGTCGTACTGATCGCCGTCACGCTCCTGGTCGATCTCGTGACTCCAGGCGACGTCCTCTTCCATCAGGGCGTCGGCCCGAAGGCTCTCGGCGAAGGCGATGCGCTGCCGGTCCTGCGGAAGGGAAGAGGAGTGGGTCAAATCGATCCTTACGTCGTTGAGTACTGTCACCGTCGACAACGCGTGGCGGACCCGGAGGATTCCCGGCCGCCGGCCGCGGCACCGACCTGTTGATGGTCGCACGCGGCGGCCAGGCCGTCACCCGGGTTTCCCGGCGGATTCGTACGCCCGGCGGTCCGCCTTTCCGTCGGCCTTCGCCATGGCCCTCCCCGAGGATCTGACGTCGGGCCTCCACTCGGGGTGCCCCGGCATCTTCGGCGTCGTACTCCCGTACAGCCACGGCCGCAGGAAACCGGTCAGATCGCGGCCCGCCACCTCCGACGCCAGCCGGACGAAGTCCGCGGTCGAGGCCACGCCGTCGCGGTACTGGTGCACCCACCGCCGCTCCAGCCGCTCGAACGCCGCCCGCCCGATCCGCTGCCGCAGCGCGTACAGGACCAGGGCGCTGCCGTCGTAGACGATCGGGCGGAAGATGCCGATCTGATGGTCGGGGTCGGACGGCAGCGGCGCGGCGGGCGGGCCCCCGGACGCGCGCCAGGCGTCGGACTGCCCGTAGGCGAGACGCATCCGCTTGTCGAGCGGCATCTTCCCGCGCTCGTCCCCGTAAAGCGCCTCGTACCAGGTGGCATGGCCCTCGTTGAGCCACAGGTCGGACCAGCGGCGCGGGCTGACGCTGTCGCCGAACCACTGGTGCGCCAGCTCATGCACCATGATCGACTCGATGTACCACGACGGCAGTCCCGAGGTGGTGAACAGCCCTCTCTCGAAGAGGGAGAGCGTCTGGGTCTCCAGCTCGAAGCCTGTCGTGGCCTTGGCGATCAGCACGCCGTACGTCTCGAAGGGGTACGGGCCGACCTTCTTCTCCATCCACTCCAGCTGTCCCGGTGTGCGCGCCGGCCACTTGGCCAGGCGCGTGCTGTCCGCCGCGGGCACGACATCGCGCACCGGCAGCCCACCGGGGCCAGTGCGGTGCAGAACGGCCGAACGGCCGATGGAGATCTGCGCCAGTTCGGTGGCCATGGGGTGGGCGAGGCGGTATCGCCAGGTGATGTCGTCCCCCTCGCGGCTGCGCCCCAGGGGCTTCCCGTTCGCGACGACCGTGAGGTGCTTGGGGGCGGTGACGCTGAAGGTGAACCGCGCCTTGTCGGAGGGGTGGTCGTTGCAGGGGAAGACGCGGTGGGCGGCGTCGGCCTGGTTGGCCATCGCGAGCCCGTCGTGGGTGCGGATCCAGCCGCCACTGTTGCCGCTCGGGTCGCTGGTGTGTTCAAGCATGACCTGGAAGGAGGCGCCGCTGCGGACGGGCCGGGCGGGGGTGATGACCAGGTCCTCCCCCGCGCCGGTGAACTGGGCGGGCCTGCCGTCGACCCGCACCGAGCGCACGGTGCCGTGCGTGAAGTCGAGGTTGAAGGTGCGCAGCGGGGCGGTGGCGCGGGCGTCGAGGGTGGTGACGGCGTCCAGCGCCCGGTCGTTGCCGTGGTAGCGGAAGGCGATGTCATAGGCCGTGACGTCGTAGCCGGGGTTGCCGAGATCCGGGAAGAGCCGGTCGCCGATGCCCCGGGGAACCGGGGGCGGCGGCTCCGCAGCGGACACCCGCCCCGCGGCGGAGGACGGGCAGACCACGACGAGGGCGGCGGTGATCGCGGCGGCCGCGGCGGCGGTCCTGCGCCGCCCCGCGCGCCGGGCTGACGAGGGGCGGCCCCTCGGGGAAGACAGCATGACCTACGGCTATCAACGCCCGGACAAAAGCGGCCGACGGCACGGCCCAAGTCCACCCGAATGGGGTTCGGCGAGGGGTTTGGCCCCGGTTCGGCGCCAAAGGGCGAAGGGCCCGGAGAGACCCGGAGGCACCGGCCGGGGTTCAGGACCGGGCCGCCGCCATGCTGCGGCCCGCCCGCGTCACGTCGTAGACGCCGGGCACATCGCGCATGGCGCGCATCAGCGTCGGCAGTCGGCCGGGGTCGGGCAGCTGGAGCGTGTACGTATGGCGGACGCGCTGCTCGCGGGGCGGCTCGACAGCGGCCGAGACCACGGCCACCCCTTCGGCGGCGATGGCCTCGGTGAGGTCGGCCAGCAAGTGCGGTCTGCTGAACGCCTCGGCCAGGAGGGTCACGCGGTAGTCGCCCCCGTCGCCCCCCTCCTCGTCCAGCCAGCGCACCCCGACCGTGCCGCGCCCGGTCGCCGTCATACGGGACACCGCGGGGCACTGCTCGCGGTGGACGGTGACGGTCCCGCCGCGCACCGCGAAGCCGATGACGGCGTCCGGGGGCACGGGGGTGCAGCAGCCGGCCAGCCGTACGGCCGCGCCGGGCAGGTCCGCGACGACGCCCGGGGCGACCGCCGCCCGCTCCTCGGCCCCACCGGGCGCACCGGCTCCAGCCTGGTACTCGGCGGGGGCCGGGTCCGGGGCGGGGTCCGAGGGGGGCTGCCGGCGCTCCGGATTGGCGGCCAGCCAGCGGCTGATGGCGATGTGCGCGGCGGGCGTACGGGCGTGGTCGAGCCATTCGGGCGAGGGCCCCGAGGAGGCGGCGTCCCGGGTGTCGCGCGCCATGAGCAGCTGGAGCATGTCGCCGTCGCGCAGCACCGTGCTCAGCGTCGCGATACGGCCGTTGACCCTGGCCCCGATGCAGTCGTGGGCGACCTCGCCGTACTGCGCGTACGCGGCGTCCACGCAGCTCGCGCCCGCGGGCAGGCCGAGCGTGCCGCCGTCGGCCCGGAAGACGGTGATCTCCCGGTCCTGGGCGAGTTCGGCGCGCAGCGAGGACCAGAAGGTGTCGGGGTCGGGGGCGGCGCTCTGCCAGGCCAACAGCCTCGACAGCCAGCCGGGGCGGGTGGGGTCGGCACGCTCACCGTCGAAGGCGTCGGCGGCCTCCACCGGCGCGTTCGGCGCGTTGGTCGCGTACGGGTTGCCGAGGGCGATCACTCCGGCCTCGGCGACCCGGTGCATCTGGTGGGTGCGGATGAGGACTTCGGCGACCTCGCCGTCGCGCCCGGCCACGGCCGTGTGCAGCGACTGGTACAGGTTGAACTTGGGGACGGCGATGAAGTCCTTGAACTCCGAGATGACCGGGGTGAAGCAGGTGTGCAGCTCGCCGAGGACCGCGTAACAGTCGGCGTCCTCCGAGACGAGGACGAGCAGTCGGCCGAGGTCGGAGCCGGTCAGCTCGCCGCGCTTGATGCCGACCCGGTGGACGGATACGAAGTGCCTCGGCCGGACGAGGACTTCGGCGGCGATGCCCGCCTCGTGCAGCACGCCGCGCACGTCCTCGGCGGCGCGGGCGAGCGGGTCCGGGCGGCCCGCGTGCTCCAGCAGGAGCTCGCGGGTGCGGGCGTACTCCGCGGGGTGGAGGATGGCGAAGACCAGGTCCTCCAGCTCGGTCTTGAGGGCCTGCACGCCCAGCCGCTCGGCGAGCGGAATCAGCACATCGCGGGTGACCTTCGCGATGCGGGCCTGTTTCTCGGGGCGCATCACGCCCAGGGTGCGCATGTTGTGCAGGCGGTCGGCGAGCTTGATGGACATCACGCGCACGTCGTTGCCGGTGGCGACCAGCATCTTGCGGAAGGTCTCCGGCTCGGCCGCCGCGCCGTAGTCGACCTTCTCCAACTTGGTGACGCCGTCGACGAGATAGCGGACCTCCTCGCCGAACTGCTCGCCCACCTGGTCCAGCGTCACGTCCGTGTCCTCGACCGTGTCGTGGAGGAGCGACGCCGTCAAGGTCGTGGTCTCGGCGCCCAGTTCGGCGAGGATGAGGGTGACGGCGAGCGGATGGGTGATGTACGGCTCGCCGCTCTTGCGCATCTGACCGCGGTGCGAGGACTCGGCAAGCACATACGCCTTGCGCAGTACGTCGAGATCGGCACCGGGGTGGTGGGCCCGGTGCACCTTGGCCACATGCTCGATCGCGTCCGGCAGACGGCCGCGGGCGGGCGAGCCCAACAGGGCCGCCCTGCTGAACCTGCGGAGATTACGCAGGTCGATGCGCGGGAGGCCGCGCCTGCGGCCGAGAACGGCATGGTCGGTGGCCTCTGCGCTCATGGGCACCTCCGGCGGCGTCGAGCGTCAACCGGCGTGGGCACTCCCCCTGGGCCGGTGCTTGATGCTACCGAGCCCATCACGCACGGCCGACCGGCTCTCGCCCAGAGTGAAATGGATCACCCATTGGGGTGAACTGTCAGGCGAGGGCCGTGTCCAGCCATGCGGGGTCGAGCTCGCCCTCGGCGACGATCACGGCCGGGCCGGTCATCTCGACCGTTCCGTCCGGAAGCTCACTGATCACCAGACGGCCGCCGGGGACATCCACGGTATACGTGACGGGGTGGCCGTCGGCAGCGGGGTCGGCGCCGTCCCGCCGGGCCGTGGCCACCATCACCGCGCAGGCACCGGTGCCGCAGGAGCGGGTCTCGCCCGAGCCGCGCTCATGCACCCGCATCGCCACATGGCGCGGGCCTCGGTCGACCACGAACTCGACGTTGGTGCCGTGCGGATACGCCGAACCAGGAGTGACGGCGGGAGCGTCGAACAGGCGCCCCGCCTGGTCGAGATCGTCGACGAACGCGACCGCGTGCGGGTTGCCCATGTCGACGTGACGGGCGGGCCAGCTGTGCTCGCCGACGGCGACCGTGACCGCGCCCTCGGGGCCGGGCTCGGGCAGCGCGGCCTTGCCCATCTGGACGGTGATCGCCCCACCGGGGGCGTCCGCGCCGCCGAGGTCGTCCTTGGCGATGTGGATGCGGCGCACTCCGGCCCGGGTGGCGACCGCGAGATCGCCTGCCTCGACGAGCTTGGCCCGCTCCAGATAGCGGGCGAAGACGCGGACGCCGTTGCCGCACATCTCGGCGACACTGCCATCGCTGTTGCGGTAGTCCATGAACCACTCGGCCTCGTCGGCCATGCCCCGCGCCTCGGGGTGCGCCGAGGACCGTACGACGCGGATCAGCCCGTCACCGCCGACGCCGGCCCGACGGTCGCAGATCCGGGCGACGGCGGCCGGGGACAGCTCGAGCCGTCCGTCCGGGTCGGGGACGATGACGAAGTCGTTCTCGGTGCCGTGGCCCTTGAGAAAGGCCAGGCGGGGCGCGTCGCTCATCCCTCGATCCTACGGGGCACCCAGGACAACCGCCCTGACCGGGCTCCGCCACCGGCGGGGATCGCTGTCTGCGGGGCTCAGCGGAGGCGGGCCACGCGCCAGAAGGTGAGGGCGGCCAGCAGCGCCACGATCACCACGTACAGCACGACGAACCGCCAGTCGGGGCGGCGCCCGGAGCCCCGGGGCGGCAGCCCCGGCCAGGTGTAGCCGACGCGGCGGGCGGCCATCAGCCCCCACCCGGCGGCGCAGCAGCTGAGCAGCAGGCCGAGCATGGCGACCACCGCCCCGCCGTCGCCGAATTCGAAGGCGAGCGGGAAGGCGAACATCAAGGAGCCCAGGATGGCGAGGCCCACGATCGGCGCGATCTGCCAGATCCTCAGCCGACGCGGCGGGCGAAGCTCACTGAAGGACTCGCCGGCGGCGGGCAGTCCCTCGGCGCCGTCATCGATGGCCGGGGCTCCGGGCTCGCCGGAGACCACATCGTCGTCCGGACCATCGGAGGTGAGGTCCGGACCGTCAGAGGTGAGGTCCGGGCCGTCGGAGGTGAGGTCCGGGCCGTCGGAGGTGAGCGGTCCCGGATCGCTGTGGGGCGACTGGCGCGATACGTCGCGAGGGCCGGCCTCCATCGCCACCCGCCCTCCCAACTCCTGAACAACACCACGATCGGAGCTCGATGATGGCATGCCCGTGGGGGCCGGTATGGCACACGGAGCGTCCCGATGCCATCACGTGATCAGGCTGTGACCGCCCGGTCGACCAACGCCAGCGCGTCCGGCAGAAGCGCTTCGCGGCGGGCGGCCGCGCCGCTGAGCCAGTGGACGCGCGGGTCGCGGCGGAACCAGGAGTCCTGGCGGCGCGCGAACCGTTTGGTGGCCCGCACGGTCTCGGCGCGCGCCTGCTCCTCGCCGTACTCCCCGGCCAGCGCGGAGAGCACCTGCTGATAGCCGAGCGCGCGGGAGGCGGTACGCCCGGCGCGCAGCCCGATGCCCTCCAGCCGCCGTACCTCGTCCACGAGCCCGGCCTCCCACATGCGGTCCACGCGCCGGGCGATGCGCTCGTCCAGCTCGGGCCGCTCGACGTCGACGCCGATCTGCAGGGTGTCGTAGACGGCCTCATGGCCCGGCAGATTGGCGGTGAAGGGGCGGCCGGTGATCTCGATGACCTCGAGCGCCCGGACCACCCGCCGACCGTTGCTGGGCAGGATCGCGCGGGCCGCCTCCGGGTCGGCGGAGGCGAGCCGGGCGTGCAGCAGCCCCGAGCCGAGCTCCGCCAGCTCGGCCTCCAGCCGGGCCCGGACGACCGGGTCCGTACCGGGGAACTCGAGGGCATCGATCGCCCCCCGGATGTACAGCCCCGAGCCGCCGACCAGGACGGGGGTACGGCCCTCCGCGAGCAGCCGGTCGATCTCGGCACGCGCCAGCCGCTGGTACTCGGCGACGCTGGCCGTCTCGGTGACGTCCCAGATGTCCAGCAGCCGGTGCGGCACCCCTTGCCGCTCCTTCTCGGTCAGCTTGGCGGTGCCGATGTCCATGCCCCGGTAGAGCTGCATGGAGTCCGCGTTGACCACCTCGCCGTCGAGGTGGCGGGCGATGGCGACGCCCAGATCGGACTTTCCGGCCGCGGTGGGGCCGACGACGGCGATGACGCGGTGTGGAGGGCCTGCGGTATTCACCGGACCAGTCTCGCAAATCCCAGGCGGCCTACTCGAACGAGCGACGTGACGGAGCACTTCCGGTCTCGTTGCCTGAGCGGCACGCGATATCGCCCGCACGAGTAGGGTATGGAGAAGCATATGGGTGTTTTTGATTGGTTTCGTCGAGCTTCCAAGGAGGCGAGCCGACCGCCCGAGGCGTCAACCGAGCAGGCCCAGGCCGACACCCCGGCAGCCGGAGCGACGGCCGACCAGGCCGGCGGAACGGCGCGGGGACACGGTGAGGCAGAGGCCCCGCCGGGCGACGGCATCGGTATTCCGAAGCAGCAGTCCAAGCAGGAAGCCGATGCCGCTCGGGAGGGCGTCCAGGAGACGGCGCCGGACGCCGCGCAGAAGACCGTGCGGAAGCCTTCGGGCGGCGCGGACAGCGAAACCGGCGAGAGCGCCCGCACATAGCCATTGACCGAGGGAAGGTGGCCCATGAGCGTGCTGGACAACCTCAAGGCCAAGGCCGGAGTCATGAAGGACAAGGCCGTCGGCTTCACACAACAGCACGAAGAGAAGATCGAGCGAGGCCTGGACAAGGCCGTCAAGACGGTCGACAGCAAGACCAAGGGCAAGTACCGAAACAAGCTCGAGACCGGTGCGGACAAGGCCAAGAACGCTCTCGGCCGCTTCTCCCACCCACAGGAGGGCCAGGGCAAGGCCAAAGGCCACCGCCGGCCCAGCACCTGAGCCCCGCCGGTGAACGGCCGCGGAGCCGCCGCTCCGCGGCCGCGGCCGTCTCCACTCCCGACCCGCCGCCGGCCGCCCCTCCCGGGCCCGGACGCGCGCCCGCCCCCGCGACCGCCAGGATCGCGTCTCAGAGCGCTACGACCAGATCGTGATCTCCCCGCGCCGCGACCACACCGCGATCCCGGCGCGCTGCGACCACGTCGCGATCCCGAGGCGCTAGGACCACATCGCGACGAAATACCCCACGCCGTACGGCGCTCCCTCATACCGCAACTCCCCCTTCGGCGCGGCCCCCTCGCCCGCGCCCGCGAGCACCTGCAACGGCGCCCGGCCCGCCGCCTTCAGCTCCGCCGCCAACTCCTCGTCCAGCGCGGCGAGCGCACCGACGTCCGCCGCGCCCAGCGCCCGCGCCACATCCGCGTCGAAGCCGGCCGCGCGCTCGTCGAGATAGCCCGGAGCCTTCAGCGAGCGGCACGCGCTGCCGTCGCCCATCACCAGCAGCGCGACCCGCTCGGCCTGCGCCGCCAATTCCCTTCCGACTTCTCTACACCGCTCGGACGCCAGAGGTTCCCCCACGCCCAGCCCTTCGACCGGCGCCGCCTGCCACCTCGCGCGCTCCAGCAGCCACGCGGCCACGGCCAGCGAAGGCGGCAGCGTGCGCTCGGAGGCCACGGCCTCGCCCCAGCCCCCGAGCCGTACGTCGAGATCCACCCCGAAGCCCCGGAAGGACCCGGGCGTGCCCTGGGGGTGCGGGCCCCGCCCGTCGCGCTCCGCGGGCCCGACGACGATCAGCCGCTCGGGCCGGGCCGCGGCCAGTACACCGACCGCGTCCAGGCACGCCGCGCGCAGCTCGTCCAGCTCACCGGCCGCCCCGGCGGCGACCTCGGGCACCAGGAGCGGTGGGCAGGGACAGACAGCGGCGGCGATCAGCATGATCGCCAGCCTATCCGGCGGGCTCGGGCCGGGGCGCCGAGTCCCACAGCAGCTCGGCCGCCCGGAACCGGTAGCAGTAGTTGCCCGTCGCGGCCTCCAGGACCATCAGGAAGACGTCCCCGTCGCGGTACACCAGCTTCCGGTACGGGTTGACCGGGTGCCGCGGCTCATAGCGCAGCGCGCGCTCGCGCAGCGCCTGCAGGGCCTCTTCCCGGGTCCCTCTGACGTGCGCCAGCGGAGTGACCGAGTGGTTCCTGGCGCCCGGGCCCATGATCTGGAGGTAGTCCTCCACGAGCAGGCCCCACCACGTCGCCGCATCGTCCCCCGTCACGCCGCCGTCCCCCGTCACGCCATCTCCCCCGTCGGATCACGGGCGCCCAGTCGCCCGGTCGTGCAGTCACTCAGCTGATGCGGTCGCCCCGCTCGTACGGTCGCTCAGTCGCAGCCGCAGCCCGCGGCGGGCGCGGCCACCGGCGGCGGGGCGCCGACGGTCGGCAGACCCAGCATCACGCCCGCGGACTTCTTCTCCTCGGCCGCGGTGCGCCGCTCCCACGCGTCACCCGAGCGGGTGCGCCGCACGCCCCTGGCCGGGCCCTCGGCGAGCAGGTGGTGCGGTGCGGCGTAGGTGATGTCCACCGTCACGACGTCACCCGGACGGACGCTCTCCTCGGGCCGCGCGAAGTGGACGAGGCGGTTGTCGGGGGCGCGGCCGGACAGCCGGTGGGTAGCGCCGTCCTTGCGGCCCTCGCCCTCGGCGACCAGCACCTCCACGGTCCGGCCGACCTGCTTCTTGTTCTCCTCCCAGGAGATCTCCTCCTGGAGGGCCACCAGCCGCTCGTAGCGCTCCTGTACGACGGCCTTCGGCACCTGCCCGTCCATCTCGGCGGCGGGCGTACCGGGCCGCTTGGAGTACTGGAAGGTGAACGCCTGTGTGAAGCGCGCCTCGCGCACCACGTGCAGCGTCTGCTCGAAGTCGGCGTCGGTCTCGCCGGGGAAGCCGACGATGATGTCGGTCGAGATCGCGGCGTCCGGCATGGCGGCGCGCACCTTCTCGATGATCCCGAGGTAGCGCTCCTGCCGGTAGGAGCGGCGCATCGCCTTCAGCACGGTGTCGGAGCCGGACTGGAGCGGCATGTGCAGCTGGGGCATCACGTTCTCGGTCTCGGCCATGGCGGCGATGACGTCGTCCGTGAAGTCGCGGGGGTGCGGCGAGGTGAAGCGGACGCGCTCCAGGCCGGACACGTTCCCGCAGGCCCGCAGCAGCTTGCTGAACGCCTCGCGGTCGCCGATGTCGGACCCGTACGCGTTCACGTTCTGGCCCAGCAGGGTGATCTCGCTGACACCCTCGGCGACCAGGGCCTCCACCTCGGCGAGGATGTCGCCCGGACGGCGGTCCTTCTCCTTGCCGCGCAGCGCCGGGACGATACAGAAGGTGCAGGTGTTGTTGCAGCCGACGGAGATGGAGACCCACGCCGCGTACGCCGACTCGCGCCGCGTCGGCAGGGTGGACGGGAATGCCTCCAGGGATTCGGCGATCTCGACCTGGGCCTCTTCCTGGATCCGGGCGCGCTCGAGCAGCACCGGCAGGCTGCCGATGTTGTGGGTGCCGAAGACCACGTCGACCCAGGGGGCCTTCTTGACGATGGTGTCGCGGTCCTTCTGGGCCAGGCATCCGCCGACCGCGATCTGCATGCTGGGGCGCCTGGCCTTGATCGGCGCGAGCCGGCCGAGGTTGCCGTACAGCCTGTTGTCGGCGTTCTCCCGCACCGCGCAGGTGTTGAACACGACGACGTCGGCGAAGGCCTCGTCGCCCTCGCCCGCGCCCTCGGGCGCGCGGACATAGCCGGCGTCCTCCAAGAGGCCGGAGAGCCGCTCGGAGTCGTGGACGTTCATCTGGCACCCGTAGGTGCGCACCTCGTAGGTCTTCAAACCGGCTACCTCACTGCTGCTCACCCATCCAGGGTAAGGGGCCGCGATCAGGCCACTGTGCCGAATGACGAAGGCCGCCCGTACGGCCCCGACGGCCCCCGGCTCCCCAACAGGCCGGGAGGACTGTCATGATCCTGCTCATGGCCGTCCGTCTTCCGCGCCTCGGCCGGCGCCGCGCGCTGCAGTCCGCCGCCGCCGGAGCCGTCGCGCTCGCTCTGCTCCTGTGGTGGCTGCTGCCGTTCGGGGGCGACGAATCGCCCCAGGGTCGGGTGACCTTCGCGACCGGCGTACCCACCGGCGTGTACGAAACCTACGGCAAGATGCTGCGCCGCGATCTCTCCCGGGACCTCCCCGACCTGGATGTGACGCTTCAGCGCTCCAAGGGGTCCCCGGACAACGTCCGGCGGCTGGCCGAGGGCCGCGCCACATTCGCCATCGCCGCCTCCGACGCGGTCGCCGCCTACCGCGAGCAGCGCGGGAAGGGCGCCGATCGGCTGCGTGCCTGCGCGCGGCTGTACGACGACTACATGCAGCTGGTGGTGCCCAAGGGCTCCCGGGTGCAGTCCGCCCGGGACCTCGAGGGGCTGCGGGTCGGCGTCGGCGAGGACGACTCGGGCGTACAGCTGATCGCCAAGTCGCTGCTCAAGGCCGCCGGGCTCGACATGGGCAAGGACGTCAAGGCCGTGCGGGAGGGCATCGACCGGATGCCGGGCCTGCTGAAGGCCAAGAAGCTGGACGCGTTCTTCTGGTCCGGCGGGCTGCCGACGACCGCCGTGCGCACCCTGGCCCACGACTATCCGATCCGGCTGGTCCAGCTCGGCGACCTCATCGGCCCGCTGCACAACCAGGGCGGGGTGACCCGCTACTACCGGGCGGCGTCGGTGCCCGCCGACGCGTACGAGGACATGCACCAGCGGGACGCCATCAAGACGATCGCGGTGCCCAACCTCCTGGTCACCACGGACCGGGTGGACCCCGAGCTCGCGGAGGCGGTCACCCGGACCGTGATCAAGAACCGCGACCGCATCGGCTCCAAGGTGCACGCGGCGCAGAAGGTGGACCTGCGCACCGCGATCTTCACCGACCCCCTGGAACTCCACACGGGCGCGGAGCGCTACTACCGCTCGGTCAAGCCGTAGGGCCCAAGCCGTAGGGCCCAAGCCGTAGGGCCCAAGCCGTAGGGCCAGCCAATAGGGCCCGGCGCCCGCGCCCCGGCACCCCTTGATACGCCCCCTAATGCGGCCCCGTGCGCGGCACGGTGATGGTCACACGCAGCCCGCACGGCTCGTTGGGGGCGTACGCGATGGAGCCGCCGCCCGCCGCGAGCAGCGCCCGGGAGATCGACAGCCCCAGCCCGGAGCCGTTGATGTTCTGGTGGCGGCCGCTGCGCCAGAAGCGGTCGCCTACGCGCGCGAGCTCGTCCTCGGTGAGGCCGGGGCCCCCGTCGGCGACGACGATGGCGACCGTGTCCCCGTTCGGCTGGGCCGAGACCACCACCTCCGCGCCCGCCGGTGTGAACTTCACGGCGTTGTCCACGACCGCGTCCAGCGCGCTGGACAGCGCCACCGGGTCCGCCCAGCCGGCCACGGCCGCCGGGCCCTCGTAGGAGAGGCGGACGCCCTCGCGCTCGGCGACCGGCAGCCAGGCGTCGACCCGGTCGGTGGCGAGCTCGGCGATGTCGGTGAACTTGAGGTCGGTGGTGGAGTGCTCGGCCAGGGCCAGGTCGAGGAGGTCGTCCAGGACCTGGGCGAGGCGTTTGCCCTCGGTGCGCACCGAGGCGATCTCCTCGTGCCCCTCGGGCAGCTCGAGGGCCAGCAGCTCGATACGCAGCAGCAGCGCGGACAGCGGGTTGCGCAGCTGGTGGGAGGCGTCAGCGACGAAGGCCCGCTGCTGTTCGAGGACTTCTTCCACGTTGTCGGCCATCTCGTTGAACGAGCGGGCCAGGCGGCGCAGCTCCGGTGGCCCGGAGGCGGCCGCGACACGGGACTGCATGCGCCCGGTGGCGATGTCGTGGGTGGCCGTGTCGAGGATGCGTACGGGGCGCAGCACCCAGCCGGTGAGCCGGAAGGCCGCCGCGACCGCCAGGAGCATCGCGGCCGCCTCCCCCGCGGCGATCACCAGCCAGCCGTGCAGGATGCGTGACCGCATCTGTGGGGTGGGCGAGTCGGTGACCACAACGGCCACCACGTCGCCGTCGCGCACCACAGGGGAGGCGACGGTGAGCCGGCCCTGTTGCCAGGGCCAGACCTGGTCCGGATCGTGGCTGCGGCGGCCCTGAAGGGCCTCGTCGAACGCCTCGGCGCCGTCGCCGGTCTCGGGGAGCCGCCAGTCGCCCGGCGCCTGGGCCATGGGCCTGCCGTTCCGGTAGTAGACGCCGGCCCGGATGCCGTACAGGTCGTGGTAGCGCCGGAGTTCGGCCCTCAGGGTGCTCAGCCGTTCGTCGTCCTCCGCGGTGGTGGCGGCGGCCGGCCCGGCCGTGACGAACTGGGCGAGCGCGGCGAACCGCGCGGTGTCGTCGATCCGGTCGACGACCACGCGCTGCTGCTCGCGGGCGGCCACGCTGCCCGCGAGCGGGAAGCCGAGCGCGAGCAGCACGCCGGCCATGAGGACGATGAGGAGCGGGAGAAGTCGGGTGCGCACGGGGAGAAGTCTCGCGGTTCCTCAGTTCGCCGGTGACACCAGGCGGTACCCGACGCCCCGGACCGTCTCGATCAGCGCGGGCATGCGCAGCTTGGAACGGAGCGAGGCGATGTGCACCTCGAGGGTGCGCCCGGTCCCTTCCCAACTGGTGCGCCACACCTCGCTGATGATCTGCTCGCGACGGAACACCACGCCGGGGCGCTGGGCGAGCAGGGCGAGCAAGTCGAACTCCTTACGGGTGAGCGAGACGGTCGCGCCGTCCACCGCGACCTGCCGAGTGGCCAGATCGAGGGTGACGGGGCCTATGTGCAGGGGGGCGTTGCGGCTGTCGGCACTCTCCTCGGCGCTCGGTGCGGGCTCGGCCGGAAGCGTGCGCCGACTCACAGCGTGGATCCGGGCGAGCAGCTCCATGGTGTCGTAGGGTTTGACCACATAGTCGTCGGCACCGAGGTTGAGACCATGGATGCGGGATCTTACATCCGCCCGCGCGGTCACCATGATCACGGGAGTGGTGGTCCGCTTGCGGATACGGCCACACACCTGGAAGCCGTCCTGGTCCGGCAGCCCGAGGTCGAGGAGCACGACACCGAAGGGCGGCCCCGAGTCGGGAAGCAGCGCTCTCAGCGCTTCCTCACCACTTCTGGCGTGCGTGACTTCGAAACCGTGCCTCGCGAGCACCGCGGACAAAGCCGCGGCGACATGGTTGTCGTCCTCGACGAGCAGCAGTCTCACCGACCCCTCCACCACCTTTCCACTGAGTGGCGCATGCGTTTCGCCAACATGGCCACAGGGCATCCACGCCTAGTCGGCACGTGCCCGTCAAGACGCATCTAGTCACACTTAGGTTTCCGTTACGTAGCCGGTACGACAGCCTCGGACCGCGTTCACACAGAGTGCCACCGCACTGCCGGATCGTTATCCTCAATTTCCGCTCAGATGTAATGACGCTGGTCTCGGCGGCCCCCTAAGGTCCTCCCAACCGAGGAGGACGGAGCGAAACGCCGAATGAGCGAAGTACCGGTGACCAAGGACGCAACTCCGGTTGCGGACGCGTTGGTTGCGCTGTCAGGAGTCAACAAGCACTTCGGCGCGCTGCATGTGCTCCAGGACATCAACCTGAACATCGCACGGGGCGAAGTGGTCGTTGTGATCGGCCCTTCCGGGTCCGGCAAGTCGACCCTCTGCCGCACCATCAACCGCCTGGAGACGATCGACTCCGGCACCATCACGATCGACGGCAAGCCGCTGCCTCAAGAGGGCAAGGAGCTCGCCCGCCTGCGCGCCGACGTCGGCATGGTCTTCCAGTCGTTCAACCTTTTCGCGCACAAGACGGTGCTCGAAAACGTGATGCTGGGCCAGCTGAAGGTGCGCAAGATAGACAAGAAGACCGCCGAGGAGAAGGCCCGCACGCTGCTCGACCGAGTGGGCGTGGGCAAGCAGGCGGACAAGTACCCCGCGCAGATGTCCGGTGGTCAGCAGCAGCGCGTGGCCATCGCCCGAGCGCTGGCCATGGACCCGAAGGCGATCCTGTTCGACGAGCCGACCTCCGCGCTCGACCCGGAGATGATCAACGAGGTGCTGGACGTCATGCAGCAGCTCGCCCGGGACGGTATGACGATGGTCGTCGTCACGCACGAGATGGGCTTCGCGCGCTCCGCGGCGAACCGGGTGGTCTTCATGGCCGACGGCCGGATCGTCGAAGAGGCCAAGCCCGAGGAGTTCTTCAACAACCCCCGCAGCGACCGGGCCAAGGACTTCCTCTCGAAGATCCTTCACCACTGAGGCCCACCCCCGGGTTCCCAAGCCCACACCTGGCTTCACCACTGAGCCCCGCACGGCTCACCCACGTCTGCACGCACGCACAACAAACCTTGAGGGATGCACGATGAGAATTCGTAAGACGGCCGCAGCGGCTTCGGTGGTTCTGGCTCTGGCGGCGACCGCTGCCTGTGGTGGCAAGGAAGGAAACGCCGGCGACAAGCCCAAGGGCGGCGAGGTCGTCAGCGGCAAGTACACCGTCGCCAAGGACGTGAAGCTGGACTCGCCGACCCTCAAGGCGGCCCAGAAGCGCGGCAAGCTCATCATCGGCGCCAAGGCCGACCAGCCCTACCTCGGCTTCGAGGACACCACCGGCAAGCGCTCCGGCTTCGACATCGAGATCGCCAAGATGGTCGCCGCCGACCTGGGCTTCTCCGAGGACCAGATCGAGTTCAAGACGGTCGACTCCAACGTCCGCGAGACCTCCATCTCCAAGGGCCAGGTCGACTACTACGTCGGCACCTACACGATCAACGACGAGCGCAAGAAGCAGGTCGGCTTCGCGGGCCCGTACTACGTGGCCGGCGCGGATCTGCTGGTGCGCAAGGACGAGAAGGACATCACCGGCCCGGACTCCGTCAAGGGCAAGAAGGTCTGTTCGATCGTCGGCTCCACTCCGCTCCAGGAGATCAAGAAGTCGAAGTACGGCGCCAAGACCACCGAGCTCGGCAAGTACTCGCTGTGCGTCAAGCAGCTGCTGGACGGCCAGGTGGACGCGGTCACCACCGATGACGCGATCCTCAAGGGCTACGCGGCCCAGCGCCCGAGCAAGCTCAAGGTTCTTGGCAAGCCGTTCACCGAGGAGCCCTACGGCGTCGGCATGAACAAGGACGACAAGGCGCTGCGCGACGCGATCTCCGACGCGCTCGAGAAGCACATCAAGAACGGCGACTACAAGAAGGCGTACGAGGGCACGCTCGGCAAGTCCGGCTCCGCCTACGTCGCCCCGAAGACGCCCCTGCCGCGCTACTGAGCCGGTTCTCCCCGTACGCCCTGAAGCCGGTGCGATCCGTCGCGCTGCCCTGACCGCTAGCGCGGAGAACAGATGAATCTACTCTTCGATTACTTTCCTGAGTTCCGCGACGGGTTCCTCGGGACCCTGTCGCTGACCGCGGCCGGCGCGGCGCTCGCCCTCATCCTCGGCATCGTCATGGCCGGCTTCAGGGTGTCCCCCATTCCGCCGCTCCGGGCCTTCGGCACCGCCTGGGTCACCCTGCTGCGGAACACCCCGCTGACCCTGCTGTTCCTGATCGCGTTCTTCGTGATCCCCCAGATCCTGTTCCCCGGGACGAGCCCTTACAAGCTCGCCGTGGGGGCGCTGGGCTGCTACACCTCGACGTTCATCTGCGAGGCCGTACGCTCCGGCATCGGCACGGTGCCGATCGGGCAGGCAGAGGCGGCCCGGAGCCTGGGGATGACCTTCTTCCAGACCCTGCGGATGATCATCCTGCCGCAGGCCACCCGGACCGTGATCCCGCCGCTGAGCAGCATATTCATCGCGCTCACCAAGAACTCCGCTATCGCGGGCGCCTTCAGCAACACCGAGCTGTTCAGCGTCTCGAAGCTGCTGAGTGACAAGGGGTACGCGATCGGCTGGACCTTCCTGTGGATCGCCCTCGCCTACCTGGTCATCACCTTCTCCATCAGCGGACTCTTCCGACTGCTTGAGCGCCGTATGGAGGTGTCCCGATGAGCGCAAGCGTCCTGTACGACTCACCCGGTCCCAAGGCCCGTATACGCAACCGCGTGTACTCGGTCATCGGCACTCTCGCCGTGCTCGGTCTGATCGCCTTCATCATCGTGCGGCTGAACGACAAGGGCCAGTTCGCACCGGAGATGTGGGACATCTTCAACTACGCCGGTGTCCGCAACGACATCATCGACGGCCTGCTGACCACACTCAAGGTCTTTGCGGTGGCCGCGGTGCTGTCGGTCGCGCTCGGCGCGCTGCTCGCGGTCGGCCGACTCTCGGAGCACAAGGCGGTCCGCTGGTTCACGACCAGCTTCATCGAGCTGTTCCGGGCCGTCCCCCTGCTGATCACCATCTACGCCCTGTGGGTGCTCTTCCTCACCTACAAGTCGGACCTGGGATTCGAGGGCACCCAGACGGAGTTCTGGGCCCTGGTCATCGGCCTGACCGTCTACAACGGCTCGGTCCAGGCCGAGGTGTTGCGGGCGGGCATCAACTCGGTGCCCAAGGGACAGCGCGAGGCCGCCTACGCCCTGGGTATGCGCAAGACCCAGGTCATGGTGACGGTTCTGATCCCGCAGGGTGTCCGCGCGATGCTGCCGACCATCATCAGCCAGCTGGTGGTCACCTTGAAGGACACCTCGCTCGGCTACGTGATCACGTACGAGGAGCTGCTGTACAAGGTTCAGCAGATCGCCGGTAACACGGTCGTCAACGACGACTACCCGTACATCCCGTTGATCATCGTCGGCGGTGCCATTTACGTGGCCCTGTGTATGGCGCTGTCCGCCCTGGCCAACTGGATCGAGCGGCGCGGCCGGCGCACCAAGACCGGCATCGCGGTCGCCCCGGCCGAGCAGCCGGTCGCGGCGGGAGACGCGCTGGACGTCGTCGATCAGGCCGAGGTCGCCGGACCGGTCGACGCGGCGAAGAAGAACTGACCGTATACCCGGTCCGATATCCGGTCCGACGGGGGGACCCGCAGTGGGTTGCATACTTTGTGTGATCGCGCACCGGGTTCCAGCTGCCAGTTTCCTCAACTCACGTATCTCCCGCAGGGTCACAGGAACCGCGCCGTGGACCCGGTGATCATCGCCGGGGCGGGCCCGGTCGGCCTCGCCCTGGCCCTCGCGCTCGCGCGCGCCGAGGTGCCCGTCATCCTGCTCGACGAGAGCTCGGGCGACGACGAGCGCCGCCCCGCCCGTACGGCCGTGCTGCGCCCCGACACCGCCGCCCTGCTGGAGGGGCTGGGCTGCCGGGCCGGCCAAGCGGCCGTGCCGTGGACCGGCTGGCGCACGATGCGGCGGCGGCAGGTGGTCCGGCAGCTGACCCTGGTGCCTGGCGGGCTGTTCCCCCTGGGCCCGGCAGGCGGCCACGGCGGCCCCGACAGCCGCGGCTATGACGTCGGCTACGTCCGTGACGGCGGCCAGGTCCGTGAGACCGGCTCGGGCGGCTCCGGCAGCTCTGGCGGCTCCGGCGCCGGCTTCAGCAGCGGGCCGGAGGGCGGCGAGGCAGCGGAGGCAGCCGAGTCAGAGTTGGCCTCGCCGCTGCATCTGCCCCAGCACGAGCTCACCCGCGCCCTGCGCACCGCGCTGGCCGCCGTCCCCGGGGAGAACCTGGTACGGATCATCTCGGGCACCCGTCTCGACACCCTGGAACAGGACGCCCGGGGTGTCAGCATCCACACCCGGGGCGCCCAGAGCACCTGGTGGCGGGGCAGCTTTCTGATCGGCTGCGACGGGCCGCGGTCCACCGTCCGCAAGCTCCTGGGCGTGCGCTTCCCGGGCCGCACCGCGGTGGAGCGGCACGCGGTCGCCGCGCTGCGCGCCGAACTCCCCTGGCCCGGCGAGGGCGTGCTGCACCGCTCGCCGCCGTGGCGCACCGTCGACACGGAGGTGACCGCCCGCCCGCTGCCGCGCGGCGTCTGGCGGCTGGACTGGCTGCTGCCGCCGGGCCGGGACCTGGTCACACCGGACGCGCTGCTCGCACGGGTGCACGACACCCTCACGGGGTGGTGCGGGGACCCCGCGCCCCCCTACGAGCTTCTGGACACCGGCGTGCACACCGTGCACCACCGGCTCGCGCGCCGCTGGCGCGTCGGCCGCGCCTTCCTCGCCGGGGACGCCGCCCATCTGCTCGGCGCACTGGGCACCCAGGGGCTGGACGAGGGACTGCGCGACGTCGCCAACCTGTCCTGGAAGCTGGCCCTCGCCTGGCACCACGGGGCGACGGACGCGCTGCTCGACAGCTATCAGGCCGAGCGGCGCGGCGCGGTGAGCTCCCGGCTGCGCGCCGCGGACCAGGCGCTGCCCCTGGTGCGGGCCTCCGGCGGCTGGCATGCGGTGCGGCGCTCCGTACTGCCCGGCGCGGTGCGCACACACGACGCGCTGCTGACCGACGGTCACCTGGGGCGTGGCCCGCTGGGCGAGCCGCCGGTCTACGGTCGCTCGCCCCTGATGCCCGCGGCGGCCCCCGAGGGCTCGGTCACGGTCGACACCGAGATCGGCGCGCCCGCCGCAGATGTGCCGGTGACCGCGTCGGACGGGTCGCTCACCCGGCTGCGGGCGCGGCTGGGGCGGGAGTTGCTGGTCGTCCTCGTCGCCCCCGGGACGGGAGTGTGGGACCGCCGCCACTGGCTGCGCGCGGGGCTGATGCCACGGCTGGCCGCGGCGGTCGCGGCGCTGCCCGTGCGGGCCGAGCTGCTGGTCGCCGAGGAGTACCCCGGGGCCCCGGCCCACACCGTGCTCCTGGTGCGGCCCGACGGGCATCTGGTCGCGGCGCTGTCCGGGGTGCGCCCGGCCGAGCTGTACGCGTGCGCGGACGCGGCGCTGGGCGGAAAAGCAGCGCGAGGCAGCGCGGCTGAGGGGTCATCGGCTGAGGCGGAGGCGCGGGCGACGGCGCACCGATAGGACCGCGCGCACGGCCTGCGCGGCGGCATACGCGGCGAGGTGTGCGACGGCGTGTACGGCGGTGCGCGCGGCGGGTGCGTCCGAGGAGTGGACAACAGTAGTTGACCTTGGTTTTCGGCCCGTGGTTGAGTACGCCCTGTGACTGACGCTCGGCTGCCTCGCTTCTGGCGGAGGGTCCATGTGGACCTCGTCCGCTATGCGGGCTGCGTCTGTCGACCCTCCTGTTGATCAGCCTTTTTCCTCGCGCGGCTCGGGCCGCGCCCCTTCGCGATCACTCAGGACGGTCTCAGTGCCCGACGTACGCACTTCCTCCCCCACCCGGCCCTCGGCGCCCGCCGGGACCACCGTCGACGCCGCGCCAAGCCCGGCCGAGCTCCTCGCATTCGCCCGCCGTACGGCCGCCGACACCGCGCTCGTCGACTCGCTCCCCCTCGATCCGGAGGGCCGCACCTGGCTGCGGCTCGACGGGCCCGGCGGCAGCGAGGCGTGGCTGATCGGCTGGCCTCCCGGCACCGGCACCGGCTGGCACGACCACGGCGGCTCGCACGGCGCCTTCGTCGCGGCGGCCGGTGAGCTGCAAGAGCTGTCGCTCGCCGCGCGCCTGCCCACCGAGGGCTGGAAGACCCTCGAACTGGCCGACGACGTCGACCGTGAGCGGCGGCTGCCCGCCGGACAGGGGCGGGCCTTCGGTCCGCACCACGTACACGAGGTGATCAACACCTCCACGGAGCGGCACGCCGTATCGGTGCACGCCTACTACCCGCCGCTGCCCCTGATGCGCCGCTACAGCCGCACCGGACAGGTGCTGCGGCTGGAGCAGATCGAGCTGCCGGGCGAGTGGGAGTGAACTGATGAGCACGAAGCGGAGCATCGACGAACTGCTGGCCGAGGCCCGCGCCGGCCTCGACCGCCTCGGCCCCACAGAGGCCGCGGCGGCGCACGCCGAGGGCGGGCTGCTGGTGGACATACGGTACGCCGAGCTGCGGGAGCGCGACGGGACCATCCCAGGCGCGCTGATCGTCGAGCGGAACGAACTGGAATGGCGGCTCGACCCGCTGTGCGACCACCGGCTGCCCGAGGCCACGGACCACGATCTGCGGATCGTGGTGGTGTGCAACGAGGGGTACGCGTCAAGCCTCGCGGCGGTCTCGCTGCGGCAGCTCGGGCTGTCCCGCGCCACGGACCTGGTGGGCGGATTCCAGGCCTGGCGCGCGGCGGGCCTGCCGGTAAGCCCGCACTCCTGAACCCCCGCTCCTGAACGTCCGGCCCCCGGAAGCTGCTCGGGGGCTGGTCGGCAGCCGGGGCCGGCAGTAGACGCGGGCAACGGCGGTGGACTGGACGGTGATGAGCCAGGCACCGGGCTCTGGGCCGGCCCGGGCCCGCTAGGCGTCGGGCAGATGCCGCTCCAGCAGTTCCGGGTCCTCCCCCTCTTCCTCCAGCGCGCGCCGCACCACCCGCAGCGCCACCCCCTCCGGATAGCCCTTGCGCGCGAGCATCCCGGCCAGGCGGCGCAGCCTCTTCTCCCGGTCGAGGCCGCGGGTGGACCTCAGCTTGCGCTCGACCAGCTCACGGGCGGTGCGCTCCTCCTGCTCGGCGTCCAGCTGCCCCACGGCCTCGTCGATCAGGGCCGAGTCCACGCCCTTGGTGCGCAGCTCACGCGCGAGCGCACGGCGGGCGAGGCCCCGGCTGTGGTGGCGGGACTCCACCCAGGCGTCCGCGAACGCCGCGTCGTCGATCAGCCCGACGTCCTCGAACCGGGACAGCACCTCCTGCGCCACCTCGTCGGGGATGCCACGGGTCCGCAGCGCGTCCGCGAGCTGTCTTCGGGTGCGCGGGGTCCCGGTGAGCAGACGCAGACAGATCGCCCGCGCCTGCTCCTCCGGGCTGCGCGGCGGCCCCTGCTCGGCCCTCGACGAGGAGGGGCCGCCGCTGTCCGGGCCGGCCGGACGGCCTTGGCCGTCCGGCCAGTCGGTCCGCCGCGTCACGGTCAGCTCTTGGCCGCGGCGGTCTTGGCCGCCTTCGTCCCGGCCTTGGCCGCCGTGGCGGGCGCCGCCTTCGCCGGCGCGGTGGTGGCCGCTGCCGGAGCCGGGGCGGCCGCGTCGGCGGCGGGCTCAGCGGCCGGCTCCTCCTTCTTGACGCCGATGCCCAGCTTTTCCTTGATCTTCCGCTCGATCTCGTTGGCGAGGTCGGGGTTGTCCCTAAGGAAGTTCCGGGCGTTCTCCTTGCCCTGGCCGAGCTGGTCGCCCTCGTAGGTGTACCAAGCGCCGGACTTGCGGATGAAGCCGTGCTCCACGCCCATGTCGATCAGGCCGCCCTCGCGGCTGATGCCCTGGCCGTAGAGGATGTCGAACTCGGCCTGCTTGAAGGGCGGCGCGACCTTGTTCTTGACGACCTTGACACGGGTGCGGTTGCCGACCGCGTCGGTGCCGTCCTTGAGGGTTTCGATGCGGCGGATGTCCAGGCGCACCGAGGCGTAGAACTTCAGCGCCCGGCCACCGGTCGTCGTCTCGGGGGAGCCGAACATGACGCCGATCTTCTCGCGGAGCTGGTTGATGAAGATCGCGGTGGTCTTGGACTGGTTGAGCGCGCTGGTGATCTTACGGAGCGCCTGGCTCATCAGCCGGGCCTGCAGACCGACGTGGGAGTCGCCCATCTCACCCTCGATCTCCGCCCGCGGCACCAGGGCGGCGACGGAGTCGATGACGATGAGGTCGAGCGCGCCGGAGCGGACCAGCATGTCGGTGATCTCGAGCGCCTGCTCGCCGTTGTCCGGCTGGGACAGGATGAGGGAGTCGGTGTCCACGCCCAGCTTCTGCGCGTAGTCCGGGTCGAGGGCGTGCTCCGCGTCCACGAACGCGACCGCGCCGCCGGCCCGCTGCGCGTTCGCCACCGCGTGGAGGGTCAGGGTGGTCTTACCGGAGGACTCGGGACCGAAGACCTCCACCACACGGCCGCGCGGCAGGCCGCCGACGCCGAGGGCCACGTCGAGCGCGGTCGATCCGGTGGGAATCACCTCGATCGGCTCGTTCGGCCGCTCGCCCATGCGCATCACTGCGCCTTTGCCGAATTGCCGTTCAATCTGTGCGAGCGCGGCGTCGAGCGCCTTCTCGCGGTCGGTTCCTGCCATGGGTTCCACCCGGTTTGCTTGAGTCGATCGCTTCACGTCCACGACGCTAACCCCTGCCACTGACAAGCGGCCCGGACGTCCTCCACCTGTGGATAACTCAGGCGAGATCCACCATGAGAATGGATGTTCGATTTTCGTGTCAACTACGCCGCTTCAGCGAGTCCCGCACCCGCGCGAGGGCCGACATGCCGCCCCGCCGCCGCTTCCGGCCCTGGACCCGCAGGTCGTCCGCCACGTCGTACCGCTTGATGTACGCGCCGAGGAACGCCTGCAGCGTCGCGGTCGCCGGGATCGCGATCAGCGCGCCCACCGCACCGAGCAGCGCGGTGCCCGCGATCACCGAGCCGAACGAGACGGCCGGGTGGATGTCCACGGTCCTGGCGGTGATGCGCGGCTGCAGCAGGTAGTTCTCGAACTGCTGGTAGACCACGACGAAGACCAGCACCCACAGCGCGTACCAGGGCTCGACGGTGAACGCGATCAGCATCGGCAGGGCGCCCGCCAGATAGGTGCCGATGGTCGGGATGAACTGGGAGATCAGCCCCACCCAGACGGCCAGCGCCGGGGCGTAGGGCACGCCCAGCCACTCCAGCAGGACGTAGTGCGCCACGCCGGAGATCAGCGCCATCAGGCCGCGCGAGTAGATGTAGCCGCCGGTCTTGGCGACCGCGATCTCCCAGGCGCGCAACACCTCGGCCTGCCGGGTCGGCGGCAGGACCGAGCACAGCGCGCGGCGCAGCCGGGGGCCGTCGGCGGCGAAGTAGAAGGCGAAGAGGGTCACCGTCAGGACCCTGAAGAGCCCCCCGAGGACCTGCGCCGAGACGTCCAGCACGTTGTTCGCGCTGTTCCTGACATAGCTCTGCAGCCAGTCCGAGTGGAGCACGCTGTCCTGGATCTCGACCCGTGACAGCTCGGTGTGGAAGGTCTCATTGACCCAGATGACCAACTGGTCCAGATACTTCGGGAAGTCCTCGACCATGGTCATGATCTGGTCGGCGAGCATCGAGCCGAGCAGGGTGAAGAACCCAGCGACGCCGATCAGGATGCCGAGGAAGACCAGCCCGGTGGCCACCCCCCGGCGCACGCCGCGCGCGGCCATCCGGTCCACGGCCGGTTCGATGGCGAGCGCGAGGAAGAACGCGATCAGGATGTTGAGGAGCAGTCCGGTCAGCTGGTCGAAGGCCCAGGTGGCCAGGCGATAACAAGCCACCAGGGCGAGCGCGAGCACCATGGCGCGCGGCAGCCAGCGCGGCATGGCCGCGCCGGGCCGCGCCTCGCGGGCGGCGTCAGCCTGGGGGCCGGCGGGGACGCTGTCGGCGTCGGGCGGGAGGGTCTCTTCTGCTGGGGCCACTGAGCAAGTGTGGCGTACATCGGTGAAAGATATCCGGCCACCCCGCGAACTCCGGGCTCACGGGCCCGGCGGCCGCTCAGCGCCTGTCGGCCGGAATCTCCAGGGCGGCGCACACCCCGCGCCAGACGTCCTTGGTCTCCCAGCCGGCCTCCAGCGCCTGGTGCACGGTCCGGCCGCCGAGCTCGGACATCACATGATCGCGCGCGAAGGAGTCCGCGTACCCCTCGCCGAAGTAGTCCGCCATCCGCTGCCAGAAGTCCGTCAACCGCATGCGAACAGTATCGCGCTCCTGGGAGTGCAGTCGGACGCGAGCCGCCGTGCGGCAGCGCTTTCCCGCCTACGGTCGGCCCATGGACCGATCCGCAGCAGTCCCCTCCTCCCCGCTGGCACGCGCCGAGCAGTTCGTGTGGCTGACCGCCCGGGTGCTCGAGCAGCGCAGATTCGCGTACCACTTCCTGGGCGGCGGGGCCGACCCGGTCGAGACCGCGCTGGCCGCCTACCTGGGTGACGACGGGGGCTACGGCCACGCTCTGGAGCCGGAGCTGCGCGGCCCGCACAGCCGCCCGCAGCACGCCGCGCACGCGCTGCGCGTCCTGGACGGGATCGGGCGCTGCGGGGGACGGCGTGTGGAGCTGCTGTGCCGCTATCTGACGGAGATCACCACCCCGGACGGTGCGCTCCCGGCGCACCGTCCCGCGCCGCCCGGCACCGCGCCGGCCTCCTGGAACCCCGTGGCGGACGGCTCGGCCGGCGATCTGCTCGCGACCGGTCCGGTGGTGGGGCTGCTGCACCGCAACGACGTGTGGCACGCGTGGCTGTTCCGGGCGACGGATTTCTGCTGGGCGGCGGTCGCGGCACTGGAGGAGGGCGCGGCGCCCCGGCAGCACGAGGTGCTGGCGGCCGTCGCCTTCCTCGACAGCGCGCCGGACCGCCCCCGCGCACTGGCGGCGGCGGAACGGCTCGGCCGGCGAGTGCGCAAACAGGGGCTGGTGGTGCTGGACCCCGAGCGCGCCGAGGACCACCCGCTGCCGGAGGGCCGCGCCCGGGGCGAGCGGACCTTCGTACCGGGCGGCGAGCGGGTCCTCGTATACGAGGTGGCGCGCACCCCCGACTCCGCGGCCCGCCCATGGTTCACCGACGCCGAGGTGGAGAGGTCGCTGGATTTCCTCGCGGACTCCCAGGGCGAGGACGGCGGCTGGCCGCTGCGCCGGCGCCCGTGGGCGCCCGGGGCGGCCCTGGAAGGGCGGCCGATCGTGACCATCGAGGCCCTGCTGACGCTGCGCGCGTACGGCCGCGCGCTCGGCTAAAGGGCCCGTACGCCCGCGGTGACGACCACGGCGACGGCGACCACCACCAGAAAGGGAGCGCGCAGCACCAGGGCGACCGCCGCCGCGCCGAGCCCCGCGGCCCGTGCGTCGAGGACCAGGTGCTGCCCGTCGCCGAAGGTCTGCTGGGCCGTGAGGGCGGCCAGCAGGGCGACGGGAAGCAGCGCGGCGAGGCGGCGGACGGTGGGGCGCTCGAGAGCCCCGGCGGGCACCGACAGGCCCAGCAGTTTGGCCAGGTAGCACCCGGCCGCGGTGACGCCGATGGCGATCCAGGTGCTCAACGGACCCCGCCCTCCCCGGTGGCGCCCCGGGCGCGCAGGCCGTGTACGGCGAGGACTGCGGGCGCGGCGAGCGCCGCCACCAGGACCGGCACGCCGGCGGGCAGCAGCGGCAGACAGCCGAGGACGAGCAGCACCCCGAGACCGGCCGCGGCCCGCTCGACCGTGCCGCGGAGCATGGGGGCCAGCAGAGCGAGGAAGACCGCCGGACCTGCGGCGTCCAGGCCCCACGCCGCGGTGTCGCCGAGCGCGGACGCCCCGAGGGCGCCGACCAGTGTGGTCAGGTTCCACAGGGTGTACAGGCTCAGGCCGGTGACGGTGAAGCCGAGCCGCGCGGTGCGCCGGTCGGGCTGCGCGAGGGCGACGGCGGAGGTCTCGTCGATGACCCAGTGGGCGGCCAGGGGGCGCACCGACCGGGGCAGACCGAGGAGGCCGGACAGCCGCAGCCCGTAGAACGAGTTACGCACCCCCAGGAAGAACGCGCCCGCGGCGGCGGTGAACGGATTGCCGCCCGCCGCCAGCGCGCCGACGAGGGCGAACTGCGAGGCGCCGGTGAAGACGAGGAGGCTGAGCGCACAAGTCTGCAGGACGCTGAGGCCGGCGCCCGCCGATGTCACACCGAAGGCGAATCCGGAGAGCCCGACCGCGACCCCCACCCCCAGCGCGTCGCGGACCACGGCCGCGCTCGCCTTGGGTTCAGCGCCACTGCCGGGCCCGGAGCGGGCCTCGGAGCCGGTACGTATCTCGATCTGTTCTGGCACACCCCGCACAGTAGGAGACCGATCGGCGCCCGGTCTTGTACGTTCTTGCACCTCACACGCATGGGCGAGCACCCGGTTCACCTCCGCGACCACCTCGACGCCGGGTCTTTCGACAAGCGCTTCGCCTACGGCCCGGCCGCGCTCCTCAGCCGGTCGGCGGCGCGCTCGCGCCGGTAGGCGCCGGGCGGCACTCCGACGATCCGGGTGAAGTGACGGTTCAGATGGGGCTGGTCGGTGAAGCCGACGGCCGCGGCCGCCTCGGCGGGCGCGGCACCGCCCTCCAGGAGGCGGCGGGCCCGGCGTACCCGGGCGTCGGTGAGCCAGGTGTGCGGCGGCATGCCGTAGGCGGCGCGAAAGGCGCGCAGCAGGGCGAAGGGGCCCGTGCCGAGCTCGGCCGCCAGTTGCTCCAGCGTCGGCGGATCCGCCATCCGCTCCTCGAGGAGCTCGCGGGCGCGCGCCGCCGTTCGCGCTCCCGCGCTGCGCGCCGTGCGCGCGGGGAGCGGGCCGCCGTGGTAGCGCAGCAGGTGGGCGACGGCGACGCGCAGCAGGCTGTCGGCGGCGAGCGCGTCGCCCTCCTCGGCCGCCCGGTGCACCTCGCTGATGAGGTGCGCGGCGTGCGGGGCCTCGACCATGGGCTCGGCGAACCCGACCGTGCCGCGGACCGTGGTGGTCTCGGCCGCGATCTCGGCGATCACCGACGCGGACGGATAGAGCGTGGCGTAGGCCCAGCCCTCCGGCACCCCGGCGCGCGCGGTGTGCGGCACCTCCGGGTTGATCATGACGACCGTGCCGGGGCCGGCCCGCTCGGTGCCGCTCGGCAGCCCGACCTCCTCCACTCCTCGGGTGACCGCCCCGAACACATACCCATCGTGGGAGTGCAGGGGAAAGGTGTGGCGCACATAGCGGGCCCGCAGCAGGTCGAGCCCCGGTAGCGCGGTCCAGCGCCAGTGCCGTGCCCACTCCCCTGTCCGCTCCTCCGCCCGCCTGGTGTCCATGGAGCCATTGTGCGATGCCGCCCAGGGCCATGACCTGCGGGTCCGCCCGTTGTCAGTGGCCCGGTGCACGATGGAGGACATGGCAGGCCCAGCACTCGACGGTTTCTCCCCCGCCACCCGCGGTTGGTTCGCGGATGCCTTCACCGCGCCCACGCCCGCGCAGGAGGGCGCCTGGCGGGCGATCGGTGAGGGATCGGACGTGCTGGTCGTGGCCCCCACCGGCTCGGGCAAGACCCTGGCCGCGTTTCTCGCCGCGCTCGACCGGCTGGCCAGCACGCCCCCGCCGGCCGAGGCCCGGCGGCGCTGCCGGGTGCTGTACATCTCACCGCTCAAGGCCCTGGCGGTGGACGTCGAGCGCAACCTCCGCAGCCCGCTCACCGGCATCCGCCAGGAGTCCGTGCGGCTCGGGCTGCCCGAGCCGGAGATCCGGGTGGGCGTCCGCTCCGGCGACACCCCGGCCGCCGAGCGCCGCGCCCTGGTCAGCCGCCCGCCGGACATCCTCATCACCACCCCCGAGTCGCTGTTCCTGATGCTCACCTCCTCCGCCCGGGAGGCGCTGCGCGGTGTGGAGACGGTGATCCTGGACGAGGTGCACGCCGTCGCCGGGACCAAGCGCGGCGCGCATCTCGCGCTCTCCCTGGAGCGGCTTGACGAGCTGCTGAACCGCCCGGCCCGGCGGATCGGCCTCTCGGCGACGGTGCGGCCGGTGGACGAGGTGGCGCGCTTTCTGTCGCCGCGGCGCAGGGTGGAGATCGTCCAGCCGCCCTCGGGCAAGGAGTTCGACCTGTCGGTGGTGGTCCCGGTCGAGGACCTGGGCGAGCTGGGCGGCTCCCCCGTACAGGACGGGAGTGACGGGAGTACGGGCGAGAAGCCGTCGATCTGGCCCCATGTGGAGGAGCGGATCGCCGATCTGGTGCAGGCCCACCGCTCGACGATCGTCTTCGCCAACTCCCGGCGCCTCGCCGAGCGGCTGTGCAACAGGCTCAACGAGATCGCGTACGAACGGGCCACTGGAGAGGCCCTTCCCGAGGACCACTCACCGGCCGAGCTGATGGCCGAGTCGGGGGCGGCCAAGGGGGCGCCCGCGCTGCTGGCCCGCGCGCACCACGGCTCGGTGTCCAAGGAGCAGCGGGCGCTGGTGGAGGAGGACCTGAAGGCGGGCCGGCTGCCCGCCGTGGTGGCCACCTCCAGCCTGGAGCTGGGCATCGACATGGGCGCGGTCGACCTCGTCGTCCAGGTCGAGTCGCCGCCCTCGGTGGCCTCCGGGCTGCAGCGCGTGGGCCGCGCCGGCCATCAGGTGGGCGCTGTCTCCACCGGCGTGGTCTTCCCCAAGTACCGCGGCGACCTGGTGCAGGCGGCGGTGGTCACCGAGCGGATGCGCGTGGGGGCCATCGAGTCGCTGCGCGTGCCCGCCAATCCGCTGGACGTGCTGGCCCAGCAGCTCGTCGCCATGACGGCCGTGGACACCTGGGACGTGGACGAGCTGCTGGCCCTGGTCCGCCGCGCCGCCCCGTTCGCCGCGCTCCCCGAGTCCGCCTACATCTCGGTCCTGGACATGCTCGCGGGCCGCTATCCGTCCGACGCCTTCGCGGAGTTGCGGCCGCGTCTGGTGTGGGACCGCGTGGCGGGCATGGTCACCGGCCGCCCGGGGGCGCAGCGGCTGGCCGTCACCTCGGGCGGCACGATCCCCGACCGCGGGCTGTTCGGGGTGTTCCTGGCGGGCTCCGACCCCAAGAAAGGCGGGGGCAGGGTCGGCGAGCTCGATGAGGAGATGGTCTACGAGTCGCGGGTGGGCGATGTGTTCACCCTCGGCACCACCTCGTGGCGGATCGAGGACATCACCCGCGACCGGGTCGTGGTCACCCCCGCCCCCGGCGTCCCCGGCCGCCTCCCGTTCTGGAAGGGCGACCAGCTGGGCCGCCCGCTGGAGCTGGGCCGGGCGCTGGGCGCCTTCCTCCGGGAGATCGGCGGTATGACCCCCGAGGCGGCCCGGGAGCGGCTGCTGGCCGCCGGGCTCGACACCTGGGCCGCGGACAACGTTCTGGCGTATCTGGACGAGCAGCGCCGCGCCTGCGGCCATGTGCCGGACGACCGCACGATCGTCGTGGAGCGCTTCCGGGACGAGCTGGGCGACTGGCGCGTCGTCATCCACTCCCCCTTCGGCGCGCAGGTCCACGCCCCCTGGGCGCTGGCGCTGGGCGCGCGGCTGGCCGAGCGGTTCGGGCTGGACGCGCAGGCGATGCACGCGGACGACGGCATCGTGCTGCGGCTGCCCGACGCGGACCTGATGGGCCTGGACCTGCTGGACGGCGACCCGATGGCCCAGGGCGGGGAGTACGACTTCGAGCAGTCCCCCGTCGGAGCGGCCGATGTCGCCTTCGACAAGGACGAGGTCGGCCAGATCGTCACGGATCAGGTGGGCGGCTCGGCGCTGTTCGCGTCCCGGTTCCGCGAATGTGCCGCCCGCGCCCTGCTGCTGCCCCGCCGCAACCCCGGCAAGCGCACCCCGCTGTGGCAGCAGCGCCAGCGGGCCGCGCAGCTCCTGCAGGTGGCGAGCGAGTTCGGGTCGTTCCCGATCGTGCTCGAAGCAGTCCGCGAATGCCTCCAGGACGTGTTCGACGTCCCCGGTCTCACCGAGCTCATGGGCGACCTCGAGTCCCGCCGGGTCCGGCTGGTGGAGGTGACCACCCCGGAGCCGTCCCCGTTCGCCCGCTCGCTGCTCTTCGGCTATGTGGCGCAGTTCCTGTACGAGGGCGACTCCCCGCTGGCCGAGCGCCGGGCCGCCGCGCTCTCCCTCGACTCCCGGCTGCTGGCCGAGCTCCTGGGCCAGGCGGAGCTGCGCGAGCTGCTGGACGCCGATGTCCTGGCCGAGCTGGAGCGCGAGCTGCAGTGGCTCACGGACGACCGCCGGGTCAAGGACGCCGAGGGCGTGGCCGACCTGCTGCGCCTCCTCGGGCCGCTGACCGATGCCGAGCTGGCCGAGCGCGGCGCCGATCCCCAGTGGGCGCGCGATCTGTCCGGCGCCCGCCGGGCCATCCGCGTCCGGGTCGCCGGGCAGGACCACTGGGCGGCCGTCGAGGACGCGGGACGGCTGCGGGACGCGCTGGGCACGGCGCTGCCCGTCGGGGTCCCCGAGGCGTTCACCGAGCCGGTCAAGGATCCGCTCGGGGATCTCCTGGCGCGTTTCGCCCGCACCCACGGCCCGTTCACCTCTGCCCAGGCGGCGGCCCGCTTCGGCCTGGGCACCGCCGTCACCGACGGGGCGCTGCACGGCCTCGCGGCGAGCGGCCGCATCGTCCAGGGCGAGTTCGCCCCGGCCGGCGTCAGCCAGGAGTGGTGCGACGCCGCCGTGCTGCGCCGGCTGCGCCGCCGCTCGCTGGCCGAGCTGCGCCATGAGCTGGAGCCCGTCCCGCCGGCCGCGCTCGCCGCGTTCCTCCCCCGGTGGCAGCACCTGGGCACCCACAGCCTGCGCGGGATCGACGGGCTGGTGCGCGCCATCGAGCAGCTGCAGGGCGCCCCGGTGCCCGCCTCCGCCCTGGAGAAGCTGGTCCTGCCCTCCCGGGTCAGCGACTACACCCCCACCATGCTGGACGAGCTCACCGCGAGCGGCGAGGTCGTATGGGCCGGGGCGGGCGCGCTGCCCGGCAAGGACGGCTGGGTCACCCTCCATCTCGCCGAGGCCGCCCCGCTGCTGCTGCACGCGCCGCACCCCCTGGAGATCGGCCCCCTCCACCAGACCGTGCTGGACGCGCTCGCCGGGGGCTACGGCCTGTTCTTCCGGCAGATCGCCGAGCAGGTCCGGGCCGCCGGACACGACGTCCAGGACCCCCAGCTCGCCGAGGCCGTCTGGGACCTGGCCTGGTCCGGCCGGCTCACCGGCGACACCCTCGCCCCGCTGCGCGCCCTGATGGGCTCGGGCCGCACGGCAGGCTCCACCGCGCACCGGGCCAGGCGCGCGGTCCCCCGAGGCCGCTATGGAAGCCTCACCGCCCGCCCCACCGCCTCCCGGAACGGACCGCCCACCGTGGCCGGCCGCTGGTCCCTGCTGCCCGAGCGCGAGCCCGAGCCCACCCACCGCGCCCACGCCCTGGCCCGCACGCTCCTCGACCGCCACGGCGTGGTGACCCGCGGCGCGGTCGCCGCCGAGGGTGTCGAGGGCGGGTTCTCCGCCGCCTATCGCGTGCTGTCCGCCTTCGAGGACAGCGGCCAGGCCCGCCGCGGCTATGTGGTCGAAGGGCTCGGCGCCGCCCAGTTCGCCATGGACGGAGCGGTCGACCGGCTCCGCGCGGTCAGCACGGCCCGTGACACCGGCGACCCCGCCCGCCGCGCCGTCCTCCTCGCCGCGGCCGACCCCGCCAACGCGTACGGGGCGGCCCTCCCCTGGCCCGATCCGCCCGCGGACGCGACCCACCGGCCGGGCCGGAAGGCGGGCTCCCTGGTGGTCCTCGTCGACGGAGAGCTGAGCCTGTACATGGAGCGCGGCGGCAAGACGCTGCTCGCCTGGCATGACGACACCCGGCTCGACGCGGCGGTCGAGGCGCTTTCCCAGGCCGCGCGGGCGGGCTCCCTGGGCACGGTGACCGTGGAGCGGGTCAACGGGGCGGCCGCGCTGTCCTCCCCGACGGGGCGCGCCCTGGAGGCCGCGGGCTTCCACCCGACCCCCCGCGGCCTGCGCCTGCGCCCCTGACCGGCGGACCGCACGCCGGCGTGCCGGGGACATCCCCCGAAGGGGCGCGCCGCCCGCGCCGGAGGCGCTGATGTCACCGTGATAGGGAGAGCGCGCAGGCCGCGAGGGCTGCGATCGCCACGCGGCGGAGCCGCATATCGATACGGCCGGCTACCGCCGCGTGGTCGACCGTCGACAGGGGCTGAGGCGCCCCGGAGGGGAACCGAGCCAGAAAGGAGGCACCCATGCCCGAAGGAGACACCGTCTGGCGGACGGCCAAGCGCCTGAACCAGGCCCTGGCGGGCCGACCGCTCACCGGCTGCGATCTGCGCGTCCCCCGGCTGGCCACGGTCGACCTCGCCGGGCGCCAGGTGATGGACGTCACCGCGCGCGGAAAGCATCTGCTCACCCGCCTCGAGGGCGGTCTGACGCTCCACTCCCATCTGCGGATGGACGGCGCCTGGCATCTGTACGACCCCGGCGAGCGGTGGCGCGGCGGGCCGCTCCACCAGGTCCGCGCCATCCTCAGCACCGCCGAGCGCACGGCCGTCGGCTACCGCCTCCCCGTCCTCGAACTGCTCCGCACCACGGACGAGGACCGGGCCGTCGGACACCTCGGCCCCGATCTCCTCGGCCCCGGCTGGGACCCGCACGAGGCCCTGCGCCGGCTCCTCGCCGACCCCGCCCGCCCCCTCGGCGAGGCGCTGCTCGACCAGCGCAACCTCGCGGGGATCGGCAATGTGTACAAGTCGGAGCTGTGTTTTCTGGTACGCGTCTCCCCGTGGCTGCCCATCGGCCAAGTGCCGTCCCCGGAGCGCCTGGTGACCCTCGCCAAAAGGCTCCTGGAGTCCAACAAGGCCCGGCCGGCCCGCATCACCACGGCCGAGTCGCGCGCCGACCGCCGGCTGTGGGTCTACGGCCGGGCGGGCAAGCCCTGTCTGCGCTGCGGGACGCCCGTACGCATGGAGCAGGGCCGCGCCGACAAGGAACGCAGCACGTACTGGTGCCCGGCCTGCCAGCCAGGCCCGACCATCGACGGCTGACCGCCCCGGCCGACGGACCGACTGCCCGAGCACCCAGCTAATTGACGATCCGTCAGATCCAGTCGTACGGTCACGCCATGACCCTCACCGCGTACGACCTCACCGGCCGCACCGCACTGGTCACCGGCGCGGCCAGCGGAATCGGCCGGGCCAGCGCCGCCCTGCTCGCCGAGGCCGGCGCGACCGTCCACTGCGCGGACCTGGACGGCAAGGGCGCGCAACGGACAGCCGACGACATCACCGCATACGGGGGCGGCGCCCACGCCCACACCCTCGACGTCGCCGACCGCGCGCAGATCGCCGCCACGGTGGCCGCCATACGCACCGGCGCAGCACTCGACATCATGGCCAACATCGCCGGGATCATGCACAGCAGCACCGTTCTGGAGACGGACGACGCCGACCTCGACCGCGTCCTGGCCGTCAACTTCAAGGGGGTGCTGTACGGCTGTCAGGAGGCCGCCCGCGCCATGATCGAGCAGGGCACCGGTGGCACCATCGTCACGATGGCCTCCGGCGCCATCGACACCGGCGCGCCCGGCCTGCTCTGCTACGGCGTGACAAAGGCCGCCGTCGTCCAGCTCACCAAGACCCTCGCCACCGAGGTGGGCCGCCATGGTATCCGCGTCAACGCCGTCGCCCCCGGGTGGATTCGCACGCCCATGACCGACCGCCACAGCGATGAGGAGCGGCGCCTCGCGGAAGAGCCGATGGTGCGGCGCACTCCGCTGGGGCGGGTGGGCGAACCGACGGACGTCGCGCACGCCGTGCTCCATCTGGCGTCCGACGCCTCATCCTTCATGACCGGCCAGATCCTGCGTCCGAACGGCGGCGTCGCCATGCCCTGGTGACCGTGGCCCTTGCGACCCCGGCCCCGGTGGCCCCGGCCGCGACCGCGGCCCCGACGCGATCCGGCGCGCCGACCGCCCCCGGGAGGGACCGCAGTGCACCGGCAGCAGACTCAGCCCCCAGCCGCCCGCCGTGAACGCCCCCTCGACCGGCCCGGTCTGCTCGGGCGCCGCGGCCAGCCGCAGCACCGCCCACCACCACACCCCGCCGAGAGCGAGCGCGACCGCCCACCGGACCGGCCCGCGGCGCTGGTTGTCGGCCCCTCCCACGGCTGCCATCGACTGCCTCCTTCGGCCGACGCTAGACGCCCGCTCACGGACGACGGGAGGGCGCACGGAAGGCTCATGGGCGCGCGTCAGACGTCCCGCGCCCCTGAAGTCTGCCCAGCCTCTCCGACCCCGCACCCAGCACCGGGGCACCACCGCCGCCCCGGGCGACCGGGCTAGCGGCCGTTGACGTTCTCCGCCTGGAACATCCAGTGGTGCTTCTCCAGATCACGTGTGAGCCCGATGAGGATGTCCTGCGTCACGGGATCGGGTTCGGCCGTGGCCTCGATGCGGTCCCGCATACGGGTGATCACGGATCCCAGGCCGGCCACCAGGGCCCGCACCGCAGCCCCGTCCTCGGTCCAGCCGGTCCTGGCCGTCTCGATGCCACTGGTCGCCGCCACGGTCGCGGCACGGCCGTCCGGGGGCACCCCGAGCGCCGAGGCCCGCTCCGCGACGGTGTCGGCGTGCGCCCTGGCGGTGCTGACAACGTCGTCCAGTTGCAGATGCACCGAACGGAAACGCGGGCCGACGATGGTCCAGTGGACCTGCTTGCTCACGAGCGCCAGATCGACGAGGTCAACGAGGGCACCCTGCAGCGCGTCGCCGACGACCTTGAGGTTCTCCTCCGAGAGCGGGCTCTTCACCACAGACATCCATCTCCTCCTTTTCGACCTGTTGACTGTTTTTTGAATACCTTTTGAACCATTTGAGGGCTTTTGGATCCCCTCCACCTTCCCACAGAGTCACCCGCGCGCGACCGGGCAAACATCGAGCCCCGGTCGGTGTACTACCGACCGGGGCTCAAAAGCTCTTCGCTGTCAGGGTGCGGGCGCACGCATCAGGGCGCCACGGCGATCAGGCCGCGACCACGTCCACAGCCTCCGCGGGCGCCTTGATGGTCACCCGCTCCTCCGGGACACCCGTCACGGACGTCACGGAAACCGAATTGAGCATGGGCCGCATCGGAGCGGGCACCTTCTCGCTCGCCGCCGCCGACTCCGCCAGCTCCGCGAGCGACAACTCGTCGCTCACCTCTCGCATGACCTGGGACATCCTGACGTCCAGTGCGTCGCAGATCGCGGACAGCAGCTCGGAGGACGCCTCCTTCTGGCCGCGCTCCACCTCTGAGAGATAGCCGAGGGACACCCGGGCGGAGGAGGACACCTCGCGCAGGGTACGGCCCTGGCGCTGGCGCTGCCGGCGCAGCACGTCACCCAGCAGGCGACGGAGCAGAATCATCGCTGGCTCCCTCCTCGGACCTCGGATCCGGATCCTTCACGCCCCACCGTACCGCCTCTTGCTGCGCCCGTGCGGGGAGCGATGTCGTGTTCACTCAGGGCTGCAAACATCAAATCCCCCCGCGTTGTTCCGTATCCTGTGCCCTCGCAGTCGCGATCAATTCCCTCAACAGCAGCTTGACCGCCGCCTCCACGGTCTGTCCACGGATTCCGGCACGGTCTCCGGCCAGCCTCAGCGCCATCCCGGTGGCCGCCCCCGACGGCCCCGCCACGGCCACATGGACCGTGCCCACGGGCTGTCCGTCCTGCGGTGTGGGCCCGGCCACACCCGTGGTCGCCACACCCCAGTCCGCGCCCAGCACCCGCCGCACACCCTGCGCCATCTGCCGGGCGACCTCCGCGTCCACGGCCCCGCGGGCGTCGAGCAGGGCGCCGTCCACGCCCAGCAGATCCCGCTTGAGTCCGGTGGCGTACGCGGTCACCGAGCCGCGGAAGGAGCGGGACGCGCCCGGTACGGCGGTCAGCTCGGCGGCCAGCAGCCCGCCGGTCAGCGACTCGGCGACGGCGATGGTCTCCCCGTGCCCCTCCAGCAGCCCCAGCGCCTCGGCCGCCACTCCCCCGACACCCCCGGTAACCCCGATTTCCCCATTTCCCCCGTGTTCCCCGGTCATCCCACGGACTCCCGCTCCGCGGCCAGGCCGGCCCGGCGCAGCACGATCGCCTGCCGGACATAGTCGAGGCCGGTGAGCACGGTGAGCGCCACGGCCACGGCCATCACCCAGAAGCGCAGGGTGGCCAGCGGCCCGGTGAGCGCAAGAATGTACATGCCGACCGCGATGCCCTGCGCGAGCGTCTTCATCTTCCCGCCCCGGCTGGCCGGAATCACCCCGTGCTTGATCACCCAGAAGCGCATCAGTGTGATCCCGATCTCACGGAAGAGGATCACTCCGGTGACCCACCACGGAAGGTCGGACAGCGCCGAGAGACAGATCAGCGCGGCACCCATGATCGCCTTGTCGGCGATCGGGTCGGCGATCTTGCCGAAGTTGGTGACCAGGTTGTACCGGCGGGCCAGATGCCCGTCGAAGAGGTCGGTGATCATGGCGATGGCGAACGCTGCCCAGGCGAAGGAGCGCCAGGCCGGGTCGTACCCGCCGTTGTGCAGCATCAACAACACGAACCCGGGCACCAGCAGCAGCCGGACCATGGTGAGGATGTTGGCGATGTTCCACAGCCCTACGGGCCGGGCGGCCGCGGCCGGCCGGTGGTGGCCCCCCGCGGCGGAGGCCGGGACTCCGCTCATCTGCCGGCCTCCTCGGAACACGCGCCGCCCGCCGGCAGCTCCCCCTGCTCCAGCACCTCGGCGACCAGGTCCACGCCTTCCGTCGCCACCACCTTCGCCGTGACCAGCTGCCCCACGGCGGGCACCGGACCGCTCCCGGACATGGTCAGCAGAGTCTGGCCGTCGGTCTCGGGCGCCTGGTGGGCGGCGCGGCCCACCAGGGATCCCGCCCCCTCGCCGGCGCCGTCGGTGTCCTCGGCGGCGTACGCGTCACCGGCTTCCTCGACCAGCACCTCGACCACATCGCCCAGCCGCTCCTCGGCCCGCTGCGCGGTGAGCTCCTCGGCCAGCCGCGAGACATGCGCCAGCCGCTCGGCGACCTCGTCCGGATCGACCTTGTCCTCGTATGTCGCGGCCTCGGTGCCCTCCTCGTCCGAATACCCGAAGACGCCGATGGCGTCCAGCCGGGCCGCGCCGAGGAAGCGCTCCAGCTCGGCCAGGTCGTCCCCGGTCTCGCCGGGGAAGCCGACGATGAAGTTGGACCGGACACCCGCCTGCGGCGCCTTGGCCCGGATCCGGTCCAGCAGCTCCAGGAAGCGGTCGGTGTCCCCGAAGCGGCGCATCGCCCGCAGCACCGAGGGGGCGGAGTGCTGGAAGGACAGATCGAAGTACGGCGCGACCTTCTCGGTCGAGGTGAGCACGTCGATCAGCCCCGGCCGCATCTCGGCGGGCTGGAGATAGCTGACCCGGATCCGCTCGATGCCGTCCACCGCGGCCAGCTCGGGCAGCAGGGTCTCCAGCAGCCGGATGTCGCCGAGGTCCTTGCCGTACGAGGTGTTGTTCTCGGAGACCAGCATGATCTCCTTCACGCCCTGCTCGGCCAGCCAGCGTGTCTCGCCCAGTACGTCGGAGGGTCTGCGGGAGATGAAGGACCCGCGGAAGGACGGGATGGCGCAGAAGGAGCACCGCCGGTCGCAGCCGGAGGCCAGCTTGACGGAGGCCACCGGGCTGCTGCCCAGTCTGCGGCGCAGCGGGGCCCGGGGCCCGGAAGCCGGGGCCACGCCCGCGGGCAGATCCTCGGGCGCGGGCGGGTCCTCGGGCGCGAGGGCGGCCTCGGCCTGCGCATGGCCCGGCAGCGCGACCTCGGCGGCCCCCTGCCGCTCGGCCGGGCTGACGGGCAGCAGCTTGCGCCGGTCGCGCGGCGTGTGCGAGGCGTGGATCCCACCCGACAGGATGGTCTGCAGCCGGTCCGAGATGTGGGCGTAGTCGTCGAAGCCGAGCACCCCGTCGGCCTCGGGCAGCGCCTCCGCCAGCTCTTTTCCGTACCGCTCGGCCATGCAGCCGACGGCCACCACGGCCTGGGTGCGGCCGTGGTCCTTCAGGTCGTTGGCCTCCAGCAGGGCATCGACCGAGTCCTTCTTGGCCGCTTCTACGAATCCACACGTGTTGACGACGGCGACATCAGCATCGGCGGCTTCCTCGACGAGCTCCCAGCCGTCCGCCGCCAAGCGGCCTGCGAGCTCCTCCGAGTCCACCTCGTTACGGGCGCAGCCAAGAGTGACAAGGGCGACGGTGCGGCGTTCGGACATGGGCTCAGACTACTTCGTCGCGCCGACACCTCCCGCTGCCAGGGCTCCCGTCCGGCTGTCGGCTCAGCCCGCCTCGGGATCTCCCTTGGTGTAGCTCAGCCGCTGGACCTGCCCGTTGGCCGCCAGATCCTTGACCTCCTTGCCATTCACGAACAGCTTGATGGCCTGGGCGTTGCCGAGCACCAGATCGATCCGCTTGCTGTCGCTGAAGGTCTTGGAGTCGCCCTGGCGCAGCAGGCCCTCGTGGATCAGCCGTCCGTTGTGGTCCTGGGCGGAGATCCAGCTCTGTCCGTTCTCCGCGGTCAGCCTGACCGTGACCTTGTCCGCCGGAACACCCGCGATGGCGCTGTCAGAAGGCTCGGGCTTCTGGTCGGCCGGCTTGGTGGGGGTCGGCTTGGCGGTGGGCTTGGTCGTCGGCGGCTTGGCCGTCGTGCTCTCCTCGGCGACCGTGGAGCGGCTGTCCCCCTTTCCGCCGTTCTCGCCGCTGAAGAGCGTGAAGCCGACGAATCCGACCACCGCGACGATCGCCGCGACCATGGCGGCCGTCCAGTTGGGGCGGCGGGGCTCGGGGCGGATCCGCTCGGCCTCGAACACCGGCGCCGCCAGGCTCGGCTCCGGGCGGCCTCCGTGCTCGGCGTCGTACTGGGCGACCAGGGCGTCCGGATCGAGGCCGACGGCGCGGGCGAGCACGCGGATATGCCCTCTGGCGTACACGTCGCCGCCGCACCGCGCGTAGTCGTCCTGCTCGATGCCTTGCAGCAGGGGAACGCGCACCCGGGTGGTGGTACTGACCTCGTCGACGGTCAGCCCCGCGGCGATGCGGGCCTGCTGGAGGGCGCGGCCGACCGAAGGCCGGTCGTCTTCTGGCGAGTTGCCGGGGGAGTTGCCGATGGACACGGGGGCGCCTTTCGAGCGTGTAGCCACCTGCTGGAGGTTCAGTTTAGGGGTGGGGCGAAAGGGTCGGGCAAGCGGGAGGACGGAGTTTGTCCGCCATCAGGATTGCCGTATGACCACCATCGTGGGACATCCCTTCGCCACCTCCCTCAACTTGACGTATCGGCAGGGGAAACGGTTGCCCGCCGATTCCTTATGGGTGAGCCTCCCCGCGGATCACCGCGAGCACTCCATCCAATTCATCCGGTTTGACCATGACATCGCGCGCTTTGGATCCCTCGCTCGGGCCGACGATCCCCCGCGACTCCATGAGGTCCATCAGCCGCCCCGCCTTGGCGAAGCCGACCCGCAGCTTGCGCTGGAGCATCGACGTCGACCCGAACTGTGTGGAAACGACCAGCTCAGCGGCCTGGCACAGCAGGTCCAGATCGTCGCCGATGTCCTCGTCGATCTCCTTCTTCTTCGCCGTCCCGACGGTGACGTCGTCGCGGAAGACGGGCGCCATCTGTGCCTTGCAGTGCTCGACAATGGCGGCGACCTCCTCCTCCGTGACGAAGGCGCCCTGCATCCGGACCGGCTTGCTCGCGCCCATGGGCAGGAACAGGCTGTCGCCCTTGCCGATCAGCTTCTCGGCGCCGGCCTGGTCCAGGATCACCCGGCTGTCGGCCAGCGAGGAGGTGGCGAAGGCGAGCCGTGAGGGCACGTTCGCCTTGATCAGGCCGGTGACGACGTCCACGGACGGCCGCTGGGTGGCCAGCACCAGATGGATGCCCGCCGCGCGGGCCAGCTGGGTGATGCGGACGATCGAGTCCTCGACGTCCCGGGGCGCGACCATCATCAGGTCGGCGAGCTCGTCGACGATCACCAGCAGATAGGGATAGGGCTTGAGCTCACGCTCGCTGCCGTCCGGCTGCTTCACCTTGCCGGCGCGGACCGCCGCGTTGAAGTCGTCCACATGCCGGAAGCCGAACGCCGCGAGGTCGTCGTAGCGCAGGTCCATCTCCCGTACGACCCACTGCAGGGCCTCGGCGGCGCGCTTGGGGTTGGTGATGATCGGCGTGATCAGATGCGGGATGCCCTCGTACGCGGTCAGCTCCACGCGCTTGGGGTCGACCAGCACCATCCGCACATCGTCCGGGGTGGCGCGCACCATGACCGAGGTGATCAGGCAGTTGATGCACGACGACTTTCCGGAGCCGGTGGCGCCGGCCACCAGCACATGGGGCATGGCCGCCAGGTTGTGCGCGACATAGCCGCCCTCGACGTCCTTGCCGAGCGCGACGATCATCGGGTGGTCGTCGCCGACGGAGTCGGCCGAGCGCAGCACGTCCCCCAGCCGGACCATCTCACGGTCGGTGTTGGGGATCTCGATGCCCACGGCGGACTTGCCGGGGATCGGGCTGATGATGCGCACATCGGGGCTGGCGACGGCGTAGGCGATGTTCTTGGTCAGCGCCGTGATCCGCTCGACCTTCACCGCGGGGCCCAGCTCCACCTCGTAGCGGGTGACCGTCGGGCCGCGGGTGAAGCCGGTGACGGACGCGTCCACCTTGAACTCGGTGAAGACGTTCGACAGCGAGGCGACGACGGCGTCGTTGGCCGGGCTGCGGCTCTTGCCGGGGCCGCCGCGCTCCAGCAGCTCGAGCGAGGGCAGGGCATAGGTGATGTCGCCGGAGAGCTGCAGCTGCTCGGCGCGCGGCGGCAGCGGCTCGGAGGGCTCGGGCGCGGGCCGGGTCAGGTCGGGGACGACGGCTGCCTGCTCCCCCTCGTCGGCCCCCTCTGGCCCCTTTTGCCGATCGGGCCGCTTCCGCTTGCCCGCCGTGGCGCCCGCCTTGCCGGTCTGCTCGGCGTCGCGCGCACCCGGCACCGCGCCCGTGTCGGACCCGGTGCCCCGGTCGGTGGAGATCCCGCTGCTGAGCCCGGCGACCAGCGGTGAGGGCTGGACGCCGTGCAGCACCGCCCCGTCCAGGGCCGCGGCAGCGGCGGCCGCCACGTCCACGGCATCCATCGGGCGATCGAGCGGCGGCTGTGCGGACGGCGCGCGGCGCGTCCGCCGGCGCTTGCGCAGCGCCTCCTCCTCGGCCCGCTCCGGGTCGCCGGCGCCCTGCGGGCCCCCCTGGCCCGCCGAGGCCCGCCGAGGCCGTCTGGCGGGCGTCTCGCGCCATTCCTCGGCGTACTCCCCGGCGCCGTACGGCTCGTAGTCGTCGTAGGCCCCGTAGTCCTCGTCGTCGGCCTGGTACTCGGCGGGGCGCTCCCGTACGAGGCCGAGCTTGACGCCGAGCCGGCGCAGCCGCTGCGGGATGGCGGCGACCGGCGTCGCGGTGACGACCAGCAGCCCGAAGACGGTGAGCAGCACCAGCAGCGGTACGGCCAGTACCTCGCCCATCGCGAGGATCAGCGGTCGGGACGCCGCCCAGCCGACGAGGCCGCCCGCGTCCTGGATCGCCTGGGTGCCCTGGCCGCGCCCCGGCGCCCCGCAGGCGATGTGGACCTGTCCGAGGACGCCGATCACCAGGGCGGACAGGCCGATGACGATCCGTCCGTTCGCCTCCGGCTTCTCGGGGTGGAGGATCAGCCGGACCGCGATGGCGCCCAGCAGTATCGGCACGACCAGGTCGAGCCGGCCGAAGGCGCCGGTGACCAGCACCTCGACCAGATCGCCGACCGGGCCCTGAAGATTGGACCAGGTGCCGACCGCGACGATCAGGGCCAGGGCGAGCAGCAGCAGCGCGCTGCCGTCCTTGCGGTGGGCAGGGTCCAGTCCCTTCGCGCCGCGCCCTATGCCGCGGAACAGCGCCGCGACGCCGCGGGCCAGGCCCATCCATACGGCGCGCGCCACGCGCAACACCCCGCTGGTGGGGTTGGGCGCCGGCTTGGGCGGCGCGGCCTTGGCGGCGGCCTTCTTCGGCGCGGCCTTCTTCGCGGGCGCGGCGGATTTCTTGGCAGGCGCCTTCTTGGCAGCCGCTTTCTTCGCGGGTGCCTTCTTGGCGGCGCCCCCGGACTGCCCGGCGCGCTTCTTCGAGGTGCCCGCCGTGCTCTGGGAACCCTTGCCGGACGTACGAGAGGCCATGAGGGCGAGATTACCCGCGTCCGCCGTACGGAGCACGCATACGGCGGTGGCAGGCGTCACTCACGTCACCCCACTCACATCACGCCCGTGACGGCCCCGGCGGCCCTGGCGGACGGAAGGGCGCGGGGTGACAGGACATCAGGGCGACGGGACGTCACGGCCAGCGCGGCGCAAGGAGCGTGACCGCGCGCCACTCAGGCCTGCGAGGGCATCGGGCTCGCTCCACCGCCGGCGCCGGGCTCCAACGCGTCCAGCGCCCGCCGCAGTCCGGTCAGTTTCCGCTCCAGATGCGCGGCGGTCGCCACGGCGGCCGCGTCCGCGGACTCGTCGAGCTGTTTCGACAGCGCCTCGGCCTGCTCCTCCACCGCGGCCAGCCGCGCGGACAGCTCGGCCAGCAGCCCCGCCGCCTCCTTGGCGTCCTCCCCGGCGGACTGGCCGCCCTCCAACTGCAGCCGCAGCAGCGAGGCCTGCTCCCTCAGCTGGCAGTTCTTCATATACAGATCGACGAACACCGATACCTTCGCGCGCAGCACCCATGGGTCGAACGGCTTGGAGATGTAGTCGACCGCGCCCGCCGCATACCCGCGGAAGGTGTGATGCGGACCATGGTTGATCGCGGTAAGAAAGATAATCGGGATGTCGCGGGTCCGCTCCCGCCGCTTGATATGCGCGGCGGTCTCGAAACCGTCCATCCCCGGCATCTGGACGTCCAGCAGGATGACCGCGAAGTCGTCCGTCAGCAGCGCCTTGAGCGCTTCCTCCCCTGACGATGCCCGTACCAGTGTCTGATCGAGCGCGGAGAGAATGGCCTCCAGCGCCAGCAGATTCTCCGGCCGGTCATCGACCAGGAGGATCTTGGCCTTCTGAACCATGGCCCGTCCTCCTCGCCCCGGCATGGGGCCTCCCCTGCTCGAAGAGCTCGGGGAAGCGCCGGGCGCCGCCCCGGGGGACGACTCCCTTGCGCCGCCCGTCCTTGTGCCGGTCATGGTAGCCGCACCCCGCTGTTCGCCACACCCTGTCACCGCGATGTCACTGTGCACGTAGCAGAAACGCGGTAAGAGACCAGAAGGTTCCCCGAACACGGTGTTCCCACACGTGTTCGGCGACACTCAGTCAACAGCCTTGCGGCCGCCGCGTTCCCGCCGGTCACTCCGCGCCCATCCACTGTTCCATGACCGCGAGGAGATGATCCGTGTCCACGGGCTTGGTCACATAATCCGACGCACCGGCCTGGATGCTCTTCTCCCGGTCGCCCTTCATCGCCTTCGCGGTGAGGGCGATGATCGGCAGCCCGGCGAACTGCGGCATCCGGCGGATCGCCGCCGTCGTGGCGTAACCGTCCATCTCCGGCATCATGATGTCCATCAGGACGAGTACGACGTCGTCATGCTGCTCCAGCACCTCGATGCCCTCCCGGCCGTTCTCGGCGTAGAGCACCTGCAGCCCGTGCTGTTCCAGCACGCTGGTGAGCGCGAACACATTGCGGATGTCGTCGTCGACGATCAGCACCTTCTCGCCGTGGAATCCACCCGACGGCTCCGGCGCGACCAGGTCCTGACCACCCAACAGCCAGGGCTCGGGCGCCTCCGTACGCCGCGGGGCCGGGCGGCGGCCCGACCGGGCCAGGGCCGCCCCGCCGACCTCCTCCTGCGGCGTGACCCGCCGACCGCTCCGGTAGCCCCCCGCGCCGCCGCGCGCCCGCTGCTGGCGCGCCGCCACGGGCACCGAAAGCTCCCGCACGGCCTCCTGCGGCGCCGCGGCGCCCTCCTCGCCCGCGGCCTCGGCGCCGCTGTCCAGCACGGCCTCCAGGGCCAGCGCGGGCTCGCCGACGGGGCCGAGCTGCGGGTAGCCCTGGGGCGGCAGCTGGCTGGGGTGGAGCGGCAGGTACAGCGTGAAGGTCGAGCCGCGGCCCGGCTCGCTGGCGGCGTGGATCTCACCGCCGAGCAGCCGGGCGATCTCCCGGCTGATGGACAGGCCGAGGCCGGTGCCGCCGTACTTGCGGCTGGTGGTGCCGTCGGCCTGCTTGAACGCCTCGAAGATCACCCGCATCTTGCTGCTGGCGATGCCGATACCGGTGTCGGTGACCGAGAACGCGATCATCTCGGCGTCCGGGTCGCGCAGCGCGCCGTGCTCCAGCAGCTGCTCCCGGATCCCGTCGGGCACATCCGCGCCCGCGGGCCTGATGACCAGCTCCACGGCGCCGGAGTCGGTGAACTTCACCGCGTTGGACAGCAGGTTGCGCAGCACCTGCAGCAGCCGCTGCTCGTCGGTGTGCAGCGTCGCCGGGAGCTCCGGGGAGACCCGTACGGAGAAGTCCAGGCCCTTCTCCGCGGTCAGCGGCCTGAACGTGGCCTCCACGTAGTCGACGAGCTGGATCAGGGCGATACGGGTCGGGCTGACGTCCATCTTGCCCGCCTCGACCTTCGACAGGTCCAGGATGTCGTTGATCAGCTGGAGCAGGTCCGAGCCCGCGCCGTGGATGGTCTCGGCGAACTCCACCTGCTTGGGCGAGAGATTGCCGTCGGCGTTGTCGGCCAGCAGCTTGGCGAGGATCAGCAGGGAGTTGAGCGGGGTGCGCAGCTCATGCGACATGTTCGCCAGGAACTCGCTCTTGTAGCGCATCGAGACGGCAAGTTGCTCGGCTCGCTCCTCCAGCACCTGCCGGGCCTCTTCGATCTCGGTGTTCTTGACCTCGATATCGCGGTTCTGCCGCGCCAGCAGCGCCGCCTTCTCCTCCAGCTCCGCGTTGGATGCCTGCAGCGCCTTCTGCCGGTTCTCCAGCTCGGCGGACCGCTCGCGCAGCTGCTCGGTGAGCTCCTGCGACTGCTTGAGCAGCACCTCCGTCTTGGTGTTGACGCTGATGGTGTTGACGCTGGTGCCGATCATCTCGGCGATCTGGTTGAGGAAGTCCCGCTGGATCTGGGTGAAGGGCTGGAAGGAGGCCAGCTCGACCACGCCGAGGAGCTGGCTCTCGAACAGCACCGGCAGCACGATCACATTGGCGGGGGCGGCCTCGCCGAGGCCCGAGGAGATCTTCAGATAGTTCGGCGGCACCCGCTCGATCAGGATGCTGCGCTTCTCCACCGCGACCGTGCCGATGAGCGAGTCGCCCGGCCGGAAGGTGGTCGGCATGGTGCCCTTGGAGTAGCCGTAACTGCCGATCAGGCGCAGCTCGTACGCGTCCTCGCCACTGTCGGCGCCGCCCTCGTCGGTCGGCATCGCCAGGAAGAACGCGCCGTGCTGCGCGGAGACCACCGGGGTCAGCTCGCTCATGATCAGCCGGGCGACGTCCGCCAGATCGCGCCGCCCCTGCATCAGACCGGAGATACGGGCCAGGTTGCCCTTGAGCCAGTCCTGCTCCTCGTTGGCGAGCGTCGTCTCCCGGAGGTTGGCGATCATGGTGTTGATGTTGTCCTGGAGGACCTGGATCTCGCCCGCGGCATCCACATCGATCTTGAGGTTGAGGTCGCCGCGGGTCACCGCGGTGGCGACCTCGGCGATGGCGCGCACCTGACGGGTCAGGTTACCCGCCATCTCGTTCACCGACTCGGTCAGGTCCTTCCAGGTGCCGGCCACGTCCCGCACCCGCGCCTGCCCGCCCAGCTGCCCCTCGGTGCCCACCTCGCGGGCCACCCGGGTGACCTGGTCGGCGAACGACGACAGCTGGTCGACCATCGTGTTGATCGTCGTCTTGAGCTCCAGGATCTCGCCCCGGGCCTCGATGTCGATCTTCTTCGTCAGATCACCCTGGGCGATCGCCGTGGTGACCATCGCGATGTTGCGGACCTGCCCGGTCAGGTTGGACGCCATCGAGTTCACGGACTCGGTGAGGTCCTTCCAGGTCCCCGAGACGCCGGGCACCCGCGCCTGGCCGCCGAGGATGCCGTCGGTGCCCACCTCGCGCGCCACCCGGGTGACCTCGTCCGCGAACGACGACAGCGTCGTCACCATCGTGTTGACGGTGTCGGCGAGCTGTGCGACCTCGCCCCGCGCCTCGACCGTCACCTTCTTCGTCAGATCCCCGTTGGCGACCGCGGCCGAGACCTGGGAGATGTTGCGCACCTGAATGGTGAGGTTGTTGGCCATCAGGTTGACGTTGTTGCTCAGGTCCTTCCAGATGCCGGTCACACCCGGCACCCGCGCCTGACCACCCAGCTGGCCCTCCGTACCCACCTCACGGGCCACCCGCGTGACCTGCTCCGCGAACGACGACAACTGGTCCACCATCGTGTTCACGGTCGTGACGAGCTCCAGGATCTCGCCCTTGGCGTCGACCGTGATCTTCTTCGACAGATTGCCCTTGGCGACCGCCGTGGTCACCTCGGCGATGGAGCGCACCTGGGAAGTCAGGTTGTCGGCCATGCCGTTCACCGACTGGGTGAGGTCCTTCCAGGTGCCTGAGACCCCCTGCACCTCGGCCTGCCCGCCCAGTTGGCCCTCCGTACCCACCTCGCGGGCCACCCTGGTGACCTCCTCGGCGAACGAGGACAGCTGGTCGACCATGGTGTTCAGGGTGTTCTTGAGCTCCAGGATCTCGCCGCGCGCATCCACCTCGATCTTCTGCGACAGGTCGCCGCGCGCCACCGCCGTGGCGACCTGCGCGATGCTGCGGACCTGGGCGGTCAGATTGCCCGCCATGCTGTTCACCGAATCGGTCAGATCGCGCCAGACGCCCGCCACGCCGGGCACCCGCGCCTGCCCGCCAAGACGGCCCTCCGTGCCCACCTCGCGGGCGACCCGGGTCACCTGCTCGGCGAAGTCGGAGAGCTGGTCGACCATCGTGTTGATGGTGTTCTTCAGCTCCAGGATCTCGCCGCGCGCATCCACCTCGATCTTCTGCGACAGATCGCCGCGCGCCACCGCCGTGGTCACCTGCGCGATCCCGCGCACCTGCGAAGTCAGGTTCCCCGCCATGGAGTTGACGGAGTCGGTCAGGTCCTTCCAGGTGCCGCTGACGCCGTCGACCCGGGCCTGACCGCCAAGACGGCCCTCGGTGCCCACGTCCCGGGCCATCCGCGTGACCTGGTCGGCGAAGGAGGACAGCTGGTCCACCATGGTGTTGACGGTGTTCTTCAGCTGGAGCATCTCGCCGGAGACGTCCACCGTGACCTTCTGCGACAGATCGCCGTTGGCGACCGCCGTCGTCACCTGCGCGATGTTGCGGACCTGTCCGGTGAGGTTACGGAACGCGGTGTTCACCGAATCGGTGAGATCCTTCCACGTTCCCGCCGCACCCGGCACCTGCGCCTGACCGCCGAGCTCGCCCTCGACGCCGATCTCCCGCGCCACCCGCGTCACCTCGGCGCCGAAGGACTGCAGCTGATCGACCATCGTGTTGACGGTGTTCTTCAGCTCCAGCATCTCGCCGGCCACATCGACCGTGACCTTCTGCGACAGATCGCCGTTGGCGACCGCCGTCGTCACCTGCGCGATGTCCCGCACCTGTGCGGTGAGGTTACGGAACGCGGTGTTCACCGAATCGGTGAGATCCTTCCACGTTCCCGCCGCACCCGGCACCTGCGCCTGACCGCCCAGCAGGCCCTCGGCCCCGACCTCGCTGGCCACCCGCGTCACCTCGTCCGCGAAGGTGCGCAGCGTCTCGGTCATCGTGTTGATCGTCTCGGCGAGCTGGGCGACCTCACCCCGTGCGCTCACCGTCACCTTCTGCGACAGATCGCCACTGGCGACCGCCGTGGTGACCTGGGCGATCCCGCGCACCTGGGCGGTGAGGTTCCCGGCCATCAGGTTGACGGAGTCCGTGAGGTCCTTCCACACCCCCGCCACGCCGGGGACCTTCGCCTGACCGCCCAGCTCGCCCTCGGTGCCCACCTCACGGGCGACCCGCGTCACCTCCGAGGCGAAGGACGAGAGCTGGTCCACCATCGTGTTGACGGTGTTTTTCAGTTCGAGCATTTCACCGGCCACGTGAACCGTGACCTTACGGGACAGATCACCCTTGGCCACCGCCGTGGTCACCAGGGCGATGTCCCGTACCTGAGCGGTGAGCCGGGACGCCATCGTGTTGACGGACTCCGTGAGGTCCTTCCAAGAACCCGACATTCCGCGCACCCGGGCCTGGCCGCCGAGTTTGCCCTCGGTGCCCACCTCGCTGGCCACCCGGGTCACCTCGTCGGCGAACGCCGACAGCTGATCCACCAGGCCGTTGACCGTACGGCCGACCTTGAGGAACTCCCCGCGCAGCGGATGCGCCGAACCGTCCGCCCCCTGCGAGCGCAGATCCATCCGCTGCTCCAGGTCGCCCTCGGAGACCGCCGACAGCACCCGGCCGACCTCGGAGACGGGGCGCACGAGATCATCCACCAGCGCATTGGAGGCATCGATGGCGGCCGCCCACGACCCCTCGCACGCCCCCATTTCCAGCCGCTCTGTGAGTTTTCCCTCACGTCCGACCACCCGCCGCACCCGCGCCAGCTCGCCTGTGAGCTGCAGATTACGGTCGGCGACCTCGTTGAAGACCGCCGCGATCTCGGACATCACACCATCGCCCGAGACCGTCAGGCGCTTGCGGAAGTTCCCGTCCCGCATGGCCGTCATCGCCGTCAGCAGCCGGTTCAGAGCTGCCGTGTCCACTTCTGTCGTCCCATTGCTCCGGGACCGTCCGCCTTTCGCGCGCGTGCTCGTGCCTCGCGTCGCAGCGCCAGACTCCACCGTGTCCCTCCCGCAGGGTTGACCGTCGTCCTCGGGTTCTTCTTCCAGCCTGCCCAGTGTTTCACCATGGCCCAACCAGGCCATAACAGTTCGGCAGCATCGCATACCCCCGGAAGCACACTCCGGCTCCCGACAGCACACTCTGGGGTGGAATCAGCCCCCACCGGCATTCGCGGAAGCGGCGGAGGTAAGTAACCTGGCATCCGGCCAGGCATCGGAGGGGCGCTGCGACATGGGTGAGCAGATCGCCGAGACACGTATGAGGAGACCTGTGATCACCGCGCGGGCTGCCGCCACCTTCGAACCGGTGGGACGCTCGGTCGCCTCCGCCCGCACCTTCGTCCGCGACACCCTCCAAGGGTGGGGCCTCACCGACATCGTCGACGACGCGGTCGTCCTGACCAGCGAATTGGTCACCAATGCCGTCGTGCACTCCGGGACGGCCGCCGACGTGGTCTGCGTCCGCGCCGAGACCGGCGCGCGCATCGAGGTCACCGACCGCTACCCGGAGCGCGAGCTCCCGCTGCAGACCACCAGCCGCCCCATCAGCAACCCCGACCGCGAGGGCGGCCGGGGCCTGCTGCTGTGCGCCGCGCTCGCCTCCCGCTGGGGCGTCGAGTACACCGCCACCCACAAGCAGGTCTGGTTCCACCTCGAATTCCCGGACCGCCTGGCCGGCACCCGCTCGGCCGGACCCGCCCTGCCCGCCGAAGCCCTGCCCGTCACCGACGCCCGGGTCCGCGTCGCCGTCACCCAGATCGACCGCACCGGCCTCATCAGCGCCTGGAACGACGACGCACAGGAACTGTTCGGCTACGCGGCGGACCAGATCGTCGGCAAACCCCTCACCGACCTCGCGGCCTGGCCACACACCCCCGGCACCGGCACCGGAGTCGCCGAGGCCCTGCAGCTCTCCCGCTGGGAGGGCTCGTACGGCATCCGGGGCGCCGACGGCCGCGTCATCCCCGTATACGCCTCCCACCTCCGCGTCCGCGACGCCGACGGCGATCCGTCCACCGTCTGCCTGCTGGTGCGCGAGCGCGAGCGCGCGGTGCTCCAGAGCCCGCAGCGCGCCCCCGGGGCCGACGCCGTGGACAGCGCCGAGCGCGGCCCGGCCGCCGACGCCTTCGAGGTCTCCATCGGCTCCCCCGCCCCCGACGACCTCGACGGGCTGCTCCAGCGCACCGTCGAGCGCGCCCGCGACATGCTCGACGGCGACGCCGCCTATCTGCTGCTCGCCACCGACGACGAGACGGAACTGGAGGTCCGCGCCTCCACCGGGCTCACCTCCGCCCGCCAGCGCTTCGCCCGCGTCCCCGTCGAGGCCGGCACCGGCCGCTACGGCTCGGCCCGGATGCCCGCCGTCCACGAAGACCTCTCCATCGTGCCCGGCGCCGTCCCGCTCCTCGCCAACACCGGTCTGCGCTCGGTCGTCACCGTCCCGCTGAAGGTCGAGGGCCGGCTCACCGGCTCCCTCGGCGTCGCCTCCGAGTCCGCCGGCCGGTACAGCAACGAGGAAGCGCTACGGCTGCAATTCGCCGCGGACCGCATCGCCCTCGCCGTCGAACGCGCACGACTCACCGAACTGGAGCGGCTGCGCCGTAACTCCCTCTCCTTCCTCGTCGAGGCCTCCGATCTGCTCGCCGGAACGCTCGACCGCGACCAGACGCTCGCCCTCATGGCCCAGATGACCGTGCCCACGCTGGCCAACTGGTGCGCCGTCTACACCGTGGCCGACCCCGCCTCCGACCCCGAGCTGTCCTATGTGCTGCACGAGGACGAGGAGCGCATCGACGGCCTCAAGGCCCTGCTGACGAAGATCGAGCCGCCCGAGCAGGTGCGTACCGGCGGCGCCCGCCTGTGGACCGCCCCCTCCCAGGCCGCCCACGCCGCGGCGCTGCGCACCTCGCTGCGCGGCCTGAGCCTCGGCGACGCCGCCCGCCCCTCCTCCGGCCCCAGTGCCTCGCTCGCCACCGCCTCGGCGGTCGGCGGCGAGACCGTGGTGCTGCCTCTGGTCGCCCGCAACCGCGTCATCGGCATGCTCACCCTCGGCAAGTCCACCGACGGGCACTTCCGCCAGGAGAATCTGGAACTCGCTGAAGACCTCTCCCGCAGGGCGGCGCTCGCCCTCGACAACGCCCGGCTGTACTCGGAGCGCACGGCCATCAGCCAGTCCCTCCAGCGCAGCCTGCTGCCGCCCGAACTGCCCGACGTCACCGGCGTGGAGGTCGAAGTCATCTACCGCGCGGCGGGCGAGGGCAACGAGGTCGGCGGCGACTTCTACGACCTCTTCCCGATCCGCGACGGCGCGTACGGCTTCGCCATCGGCGACGTCTGCGGCACCGGCCCCGAGGCCGCCGCGGTCACCGGCCTGGCCCGCCATGCGCTACGGCTGCTCGCCCGCGAGGGCTTCGGCGGCCCGGCCGTGCTCGAACGTCTCAACACCGCCATCCTCGACGAGGGCGCCCGCAGCCGCTTTCTGACGCTCCTTTACGGGGAGCTGTGGCCGCAAGAGGACGGCAGCGCCGAGCTGAAGGTCGTCTGCGCGGGCCACCCGCTGCCCCTGCGGCTGCGCCAGGACGGCTCCGTGGAGCCCGCGGCCGAACCCCAGCCGCTGCTCGGCGTGATGGAAGACCTCGAACTGTACGAGCAGACCGTCACCCTCGACCCGGGCGACGTCCTGCTGTGCGTCACCGACGGCGTGACCGAGCGCCGCGAGGGCACCCGGATGCTCGGCGACGACGGCCTCGTCGACGTACTGACGACCTGCACCGGTCTGACGGCCGGCGCGGTGGCCTCCCGGGTGCTGCGCGCGGTGGAGCGGTTCGCGGCCCAGCCGCCGTCCGACGACATGGCCATCCTGGCCATGCGCGTCCCCGAGCCGCACGACGCCTGACATACCTCGGAAAACCCGGAGAATTCGGCGAACATGACGAAGGCCCCCGCCAATTGGCGAGGGCCTTGTGTCGTGAAAATGAGAGCCCCAATACGGAATCGAACCGTAGACCTTCTCCTTACCATGGAGACGCTCTGCCGACTGAGCTATTGGGGCGCGTCGACGGAATAAATCATACCCCGAAGATCAGGGTGCTCCGTGCCACTGTCCCAACGGCCGTCGGCCAGCCGCCGTTAAGCTGCCGCCTGAAGTACCCCGCCGAGCGCATTGCACGCGGACACCACACGCTGCAGCTCCCGCCGTGTCATCGCCGCGTCGATCGGCAAAGCCAGACATTCATCGGCGGCCCGCTCGGTCTCCGCGAGCCACAAATCCCGCCGGAATCGCGCGGTGCGGTGAGCCGGCGTCTGTACGGGAACGTGGCACATAACACCACGGGAACGCAGCGTACGGGCGAAGGCGTCACGGTCCGGCCTGCCATTCCCCGGAACGCGCACCACGTACTGCTGATAGGTGTGCTGAACCCCGGTCGCCACCCAGGGGGTGATCACACCGCGCAGCTTGCCGTTCAGATACGCCGCGTTCGCCTGCCGCCGCAGCGTCTCGGCATCCGGCTCGGGCCGCGCCCCGTGCTCGATGACGCGCAGTCCGTGCCGCTTACCGAGTTCACTCAGGCGGATCATGTCGGCCGGATGCCCGAAGGTGTGCACCACGATGACGGCGGCGGTCTGGGGCGTCAGCGCATCCGCCACCGCGGCCGGGTCTATGCAGTAGGTATTGGCGTCGATATCCACGAAGACCGGCCGGGCCCCGGCCAGCAGAACCGCTTCCGCGGCCTCGGTGGTGCCGTACGACGGCACCACCACCTCGTCACCCGGCCGTACGCCCGACCGGGTGAGCTCTTGCAACAGCTCGTCCGCAGGAGTCCCCATGGCTGGCATCGTGCCCAGGCAACATGAACACCGAGTGGCCCGCAGCACAACAAAAGAGAGCTCCGTCAGGAACCAATGTTCCCAACAGAGCTCTCTCTAAAAATTGTTCGGCGGCGTCCTACTCTCCCACAGGGTCCCCCCTGCAGTACCATCGGCGCTGAAAGGCTTAGCTTCCGGGTTCGGAATGTAACCGGGCGTTTCCCTAACGCA
>NZ_JBHWES010000070.1:0-63776 GCF_042734105.1 Streptomyces sp. NPDC059679
TTCCTCAGGCCGTCCCGCGGCCGGCGCGCGGGCCCCGGGCGCCGGGGGCCCGGGCTCGACGAGGTGATGGGTGTTGATCTGTTCAAAGGTGTTGTTGCTTCCGGAGATCCAGAGCCCCCAGGACTCGTGGTTCAGATTGTTGTTCTGCGGGACGCCGGTGACTTCCAGCCCCTTGATGTGGATCCAACTGCCGGTGACATCGAAGCCCTTGATCCGGCAGTCGTCCGTCATACGCGAGAAATTGAAGACCGGTTTTTCCCCGGGGTAGGCCAAGTAGTGGATCTGATTGCCTGAACTGCCGCTCTTGTTCAGGGTGATCGCATCGACCCGGTCCGTCTGGCTCTTGCAGCTGTTGATCCCATGCGTATAGGAGTACGTGCCGCCCCGGAAATACACCGTGTCGCCCGCCCCGACGACGGACTGCGCATGGGCGATCGAGGCCCAGGGGCCCCCTGAGTTCCCGCGGCGCTGTCGCTGCCATTCGGGGCGACGTAATAGACATTTCCGGCCGCTGCGCTGCTTGTGGCTGCCGAGCTGGGGGCGATGGTGAGGGGGGTCAGGAGAAATGTGACGGCCGAGACCAGGAGGGCAGGCGTCACGCGGGAGGCGGATTTCATCGCTCGCTCCAGATGGTTGAGGAAAATCCTGGCGCAACCAGAACCTTCCACGTGTCAGAGGAAGCCGTCCATGGCCGCCGTCGGGCGTCGGCTGCTGTCGTCCCAGGCCGAGCTGTTGTAGCTGTTGAACGAGGGGTAGCCCTCGGGTTCCCAGAAGAAGGTGCCGAGGCCACCGAAGCCCTGCAGCCCGCTGATGAACGCCCGCAGCGAATCGCGCACCTGGGTGGGTTTGCCCACCGGCCCGCCGTACTCCACCTGCATGACCGGCTTGCCGTAGCCGGACTGGATGGTCTGCATGTTGGCCAGTACGCCGGGCACGTTGCCGCCCTGCGCATACGAGGACAGGCCGGTGATGTCCCATTTCCCGCCGTTGTCCCGGTAGGCGTTCAGAAAGTTCTGGACGCCGCTCAGGTTCTGCGGCTGGGCCAGATGCACCAGCACGGGGGTGCTCGGGAAGACCTTTTTGGACATGTCGTACGCGGCGTTCAGCAGGCCCGTCATCTGAGCCGGGCGGCTGAGACTGCCGACCGGTTTGCAGATTCCGGAGTTGGTTTCGTTGCCGATCTTCACCCAGGCGGGGGTGACGCCGTAGTACTTGATGACGTTGCACGAGTGGTAGACGTAGTCGTACATGGCGTCGAGCATCTGGCTGTAGTCCATGGCCGCCCAGGCGGCCGGCGGATTCTGCACACCGGCCGAGTTCCAGGTGTCGCCGAAGTGGAATCCGATGAGGACCTGCATACCGGCGTTCTCGGCCCGCTGGGCCAGCTGCGCGGTCTCCTCGATGCTGCAGTGCCCGTTGGCCGGATCGCTGGAGGGGTTGACCCAGGTCCGCAGGGAGACCGCGGTGATGCCGTACCCCTTGAGGATGGTGAACAGATCCTGTCGCACTCCGGCGCTGTTGTTCCAGTAGTAGCCGTGTGCCTCCATCTGTGGCATCCAGCTGATGTCAGCGCCCCGGACGAACGCTGCGGCCTGCGCCTGCGCGGGGGCGGCGGCGGCTCCGAGCGCCACCGTTCCGGCGCCGGCCGCGGCGCCCAGCAGTACGGTTCGGCGGCGCACACCACCTGGCCGTCGCTCACGTTCCTGTCCCTTTTCCATCTTCCACGCCCCATCTATCGGCAGGTTCATGACAATTCTCGGGACCGTGAATCACTGTGACGCATTCGAATCACTGAGCTACAGATTGCTGCATAATGCTGCGCTCGGCGGCATCAAGTGTCAAGAGACGGGGGCGGGACAGCGGCCCCGCAGGAGGATCTGACGATCAGGCGGGGCTGGATGAGCAACTGGCGGACGGGTACGGCTGACGGGTCGGGCGCGTCGAGGCGTTCCAGGAGCAGCCGCGCGGCCTGGGCGCCGATCTCGTGTTTGGGCGGCGCCACCGCGGTCAGGGGCACGTCGGCCAGGGAGGCGATCTCGTCGTCGTAGGCGATCAGCGCGATGTCGTCCGGCGTACGCAGGCCCTGGGAGCGCATCCGCCGGATCAGCTCGATCGCGTCGTGATCGGAGTGCACCAGCGCGGCCCGGGCGCCGTTGGCCAGGCACTCCTTGATGAACCGGTCATAGAGGCGGGTGGCCTCCGTGGGGCCCAAAGTGGGGCGTCCGCTGTCCAGGACCGGTGCGCCGGAGGCGAGGCCCAGGTGCCGGACGGCCGCTTCGTACCCCTCGCGGAGCAGGGGTGCGGTGGGACTGCCGTTGGTGAACAGGCCCACCCGCTCGTGCCCCAGGTTCATGAGGTGCCCGACCGCGCCGAACGCGCCCTGCTGGTGATCTGTGGCGACGAACTCGCCCGGCACATAGCGGTCGTACGGCCGTCGTTCCATCAGCACGAATGGCAGCCCGCCGGCCCGAAGCCGTTCGAACGGTTCCTGGGGCAGGACGTGGCCCGTGGCCGAGGCCACCAGCAGCCCGGTGGCGCCGGACGCGATCAGCTCCTCGATCTGCTGGGTGTCATTCGGGTACGTGTAGTTGCTCAGGCCGATGACCACGCGGACGCCGCGCTCGGCGGCCACGGCCTGCACGCCGGCGACGACTCGGGGGTAGTAGTAGTGCGCCGACGGGACCAGCAATCCGAGCGTATGGGCCGAGGCCGGCTTGGCATCGGCGCGAAGAGGGCCGGACGGCGCGCTCGCCGGCCGCGGGTCGGAGGGCTGCCCGGCGGTGTGGGATGTCGCGAGCACGGCACCTCCGCGGACCCGGGTCACCCGCCCTTCGGCCTCCAGTTCGAGCAGATCCCGCCGGACGGTGGCGCGCGACACGTTCAGGCGCGCGGCGAGTTCGGTGACCTTCAGTCCCTCGGCTGCTTCCAGCTCCCTGACCAGTAGCTCATGCCGCTGTGCAACGAGCATGTCGGACACGGCCCCCCTGTGAACAGATTTGAACGATTCTAGCCCGCGGACTTCGTATGCCGTCCAGTGCTGATCTTCGACCCGTCGGCTGGTGGCGGCCAGCCGGGGGCGGGGTCCTCGGTGAGCAGCGGCCGGAGGGCGCCGAGGACGGCGCCGATGCAGACGTCGCGCAGCTGGGTGCGGGTGCAGGTCTCGTGGGTGAGCCAGTCGACGCAGAGGACCTGGACGAAGACCAGCCAGCTCTTCAGGACGCCGGACACGGCCTCACGGGCGCTCGCGTCCGCGAGTGGGAGTACGGCCAGCAGCCGGGCACGGAGCGCGTCCAGCTCGTTCGTCATGATCGTCTGGATCACCGGATCGCCCGCCAGGACCCGGTTCGCGGCGAGGACGGCGTTGCGGTTCGCCACGAAGTAGTCGAGGTGGACTTCCATGCCCTGGATGAGCTGTTCCACCAGGGGGTCGGCAGGGTCGAGCCGCGTCTCGGCGAGCAGTTGGTCGGCCGCCTGCTGGTAGACGGCTGCGAAGAGGGCGTGCTTGCTGGGGAAGTGACGGTAGAGCAGCGCCCGGGACACGCCGGCCTGTTCGGCGACCTCCTCCATCAGCACCTCGGCGTAGGGGTGTGCGGCGAAGAGCCGTGCGCCGACGGCGAGGAGTTGGGCGCGGCGGTCGGCGGGGCTGAGTCGCTGGCGAGGAGGCACGAGCGCAGCTTAGTTGACATGGGTCTACTAGCGCACCCAATCTAGTAGATGTATGTCAACTAAGCTCCGCCAGGACGGCTTGGAGGGAATATGGCCAGGGGTCTGCGCGTACTCGTGCAGCTGATGGGCTGGGCCTGCGTGGCGATCGGCCTGTTCCACGTGGCACTCGGCAACGCGGCGATCCCCGGCGCCGGTTCCGCCGGCGCGACAGTCGACAGCTGGGGCCGGTTCATGGGAGCCGGCTTCGCCGGCTACGGGCTGGCCTGGCTCTGGGTCGCGCGACAGCGTCCGATCCCGGCTCGGGCGGTGCGGTGGCTGGCCGGCGTCTTTCTGCTGGGCGGCGTGGGCCGGCTGCTCTCGCTCGCCGTACACGGCTGGCCGCAGTGGTTCCAGATCGCACTGACGGCGATCGAGCTCGGCCTGCCGCCGGTCTTCTTCTGGCTGGCCGACGCGGAGGAGCGAACCCTGCGCGGCGATGTGGAGGCCGTGCCCGCCGGGCGGTGAAGGTGCCCGAGCTCGCCCGGATCTGTGCCGCGATCCGGGCCCTTGGCCGTTCCTCTGGGCGCGGCCCGGGCGAAGGTCGGGCGGTCCTCGGTCGTGGAGTTCCCCGGAGGCGTCCGGTGCCGGTTCGATGGAGGCACACGGCGATACGGGGGTGAGAGCGTTGGACGTCACGGGTGCGGGTGCGCCGATCGTGGCGGTGGTCGGGGTGGTCGGGACCTTGCTGTCGGCCCTGCTGACCCAGTGCGCGGCCGAGCGGAGCCGGCAGCGCGAGCAGGAGCGGACCGAGCGAGTGCGCGCGCGGGCGCGGGAAGCCGAGGCGCGGCGTACCTGTTACGTCGCACTCAACACCTCTCTCCGGCAGTATCTGGCAGCCCTCACCGACCAGTTGCACGCCCTGATCCGCGCGGAGGATCCGCGCGCGGCACGGCAACGCCTCAGCGAGGCCCGGGACCTGCACCGGGACGTGTACGCGGAGGCGCAGATGCGGCTGCCAGACCCCGTACTCGCCCTGGCCGGCGAGGTCACCCACGCGCTCGGCACCGTCTACGGCCGGCTCCGGCGCCTGGACGACGGCGTCCCCCGCCCGGGCGACTCGCTCGACACCGCCCAGGGGGAGATCGACGCACTGTGGGAACGGCTGCGGGAGCTGCGGCGCGGGATGCGTGCGGATCTGGGAGCTTCGGGAGTGTCCCGCCCGAGCCCGCCCGAGCCCGACACGTACCGTCCCCGAACCGATCCGGATGCGTTCCGGGCGCGTTCGGGGTGTTGACCGGGCGTTGGACGGAAAGGCTCGGTGATCGGGCATCGTTGTGACGGACATCTCGTCATCGTGAAGACCGTGACGGTCTGTTGATGTCCTCGAGAGGTGAGGAGTGCCGGTGGGGGACGAGGGGGAGAGCGGTGGCGTTCAGGCGTTGCGGGCCTGGGCCGGCGAGGCCATCGGGCGGGCGAAGGCGTTGCTGCCGGCGCCGGGCACGGTCGCCAAGACATCGCGCGCCCATGACGACTCGGTCACCGAACTCGACGCGCTCACCCGCCTGTTGGACCACGACCCGGAGCTGCGCAGCTCGGTGACCCTATGGCTCGGCGGTGCCCTCACCCTGCGCCACGGCGTCGGGGGCGGGGCGCCCGAGGACCGGGACCGGGCGCACGGTCTGCTGCGGGACGTACGGGACCCGGCGGCGAGTATCGGGGCCGCGGCCTCCACCGAGGACCGGCGGTGGGCCGCGTTGTTCCTGCTGACGCACGCGATGCCGCTGCAGGAGATGCTGGGCGGGCTCTCGCCGGAGCCGGACGCTACCGCCATGTTCGACATGATCATGCGGGAGGGGCCGAACGGGATCGCCGCCTTCGCGGCCGAGCTGCAGGAGCTGGTGACCGACGCGGCCGAGCTCCCGCTGCCGCCGGAGACCTTGGGGCAGCTGCGGCAGGTGCGCGACCTCTATGCCAGTCCGTCGGCCGACGGGATCGCCGACCTGTTCACGAGTCTCATGCCCGAGGATGGTTCTCCGGGGAACGCTCACCTGCGGCAGATGATGACGGACTTGCTGACGACGATGACTGGGGGCGCGGGCCCGAAGAGCGGTACGGCCCCGGGCCCCGGCCCGGACAACACGGGTGACACGCGCGCCACCCGAAACCCCTCTCACAAGACCGACGCCGACGCCCCGGACCCCTCTGCCGAGGCCGCCGCCCCCGCCTCGGCCATGCCCCGTACCCCCGACGATATCCGTCGGCTCATCGCCGCGTGGCAGGCCGTCAACACCACGTCCGTGGACTTCGTGAACCACGTCGGCGGCGGCGACCCCGCTGCCCTCAATCAGCAGCTCGGGCGGTTGCGCGACGCGCTGGACGGGCTGCCGGACGGCATGGCGGACAAGGACGCTCTCGGCGGGCTGATGGCCCTGCTGCTCAACGTGAGCGACGGCGCCGGCGGCACTCTTCAGGACCAGGCGCTCGGTCTCGCGCACATCCGGACGGTCACCGACTACCTGCGGCGCAAGTCGGAAACCTCGATCCCCATGGCCGACGGCCTCGCGATCATGGCGGATGTGATGGGCCTGATCACCGACGTCCGTACCGCCGCGCAGGCCGAGGACGTGAAGGGGCTCCGCGACCTTCTGCCCAAGGCCGAGGCCCTGGCCGACACCGTCCCCGAGGACCACGACCTCCGCTTCATAGTCCTCATCGCCCGCGCCATGGCCCGCCTCATGCTCGGCAGGCACACCATGGACAGGGATCTGCTGCTGCGCGGCCTCGCGGACTTCGAGGAGGGTAGGACCGCCGCGCGGAACAGCAGCCTCCCGATCGGGTACGAGGAGCTGGAAGCCCTGGTTCCCGACCTCGCGACCCTGCGTTCGTACCTCACCGACGACACGACGACGATCATCCCGGACCGGGACGTACCACCACCGGACGCCCCCGCCGACCAGCTGCACACCGCCGCGAACCGCCTCGGCATGCGCTACGGCCTCACCAAGGACCCGGCGGACCTCAAGGCCACCATCACCACGCTGGAACGGCTCCGCGAGCACGTCCGGCAAGGCCGGGCCCCGCGTGTCGCGGCCGAGTCCCTGTGGTCGCTCGCCGAGTCCTACCGCGCCCGCTGGCACCGGGAGCAGAACGCCTCCGACGCGGACGCCGCCACCGACGCGGCGAACGAGGCCCTGACCGCCCTCGCCGCCGATGTCCTTCTCCAGCACGGCGCCGAACACCGCCTGACGACCGCCCGCAACGGCGCCTCGCTCGGCGTACGGGCCGCCCTGTGGGCCGCCGCGCACGGAAGGGCGGCCGACGCGGTCGCCGCCCTGGAGCTGGGCAGGGCGCTGGTGCTGCAGTCGGCGGCCACCTCCCGGGCCGTACCGGACCTGCTGGAGGAGAGGGGTCATCCGGAACTCGCCGCCGGCTGGCGGGGGTCCGGCGCCGCCGACAGCACGGAGCTGCCCGCTGAGCTCCCCAGCACCCTGCGTCGGCAGGCCCTGGAAGCCCTGGGCTACCGGGAGCGGGGAGGACTGCTCGACACCCCCACCCCGCGCGAGCTGGCGGACGGAGTGGGCGCGGCCGGTGCGGACGCGCTGATCTATCTGGTCCCCGGCAGCGAGGGCGACGGCGAGGCCCCGGGCATGTTGCTGGCCATAGGCCCCGAGATCGGCATCGGCGTGGGCGCGCTGCCCATGCTGTCGGAAGCGGGCAGCGCCCCTCTGGAGCGATACCTGGACGCGGCCGCCGCCCGCTCCCTGGAACACGACGCTGAGACGGAACGGGCCTGGGAGGAGGCCCTGTCCGAGCTGTGCGACTGGGCGTACGAGGTCTTCGTCCATGTCCTCGCCGGGCTGGAGGAACATCTCCCGGGCGGCGCGACCGACGCGGCCGACCGCCGTACGCCCCGGGTCGTCCTGGTCCCCTGCGGCCGTCTCGGGATCGTCCCCTGGCACGCGGCCCGTTTTCCCGCCGACTCCCCGTACGACTATCTCTGCCAGGCGCTGGTGATCAGCTACGCGGCCTCCGGCAGCCAGTTCCTGCGTACGGTGAAACGCGCGCCACGCGATCCGATCGCGGCCCCGGCCATGGTGGCCGACCCGAGCATCACGCTGACGTATGCCGAGCAGGAGGTCCTGGAGCTGCGTAACGCCTTCTATCCGGGGGCGCGGCTGTACGGCGACTTCGGCACCCTCCCGCCCGACTCCGTGCCGACCGGCACCCCCGACCAGTTGCTGGCTCTGCTCGCCCAGGACCACTCGATGGTCCATCTGGCCACACACGGGCTGGCGGGGGTACGGCCGACGGAGTCGGCCCTGCACCTCGCCCCCACCGACCCCGGCGAGGAGATCGGCCGGCTCACCGTGACCCGCCTCCTCGACCGGCCACAGCCCGCCGAAGAGGCGGCGCCGGACGGCCCGCTGATCGTCCTGAGCGCCTGCCAGACCGATCTGAGCACCCGCGACCACGACGAGGCCCTGACCCTCACCACGGCGTTCGTCTCGGGCGGCGCTCGTGATGTGGTGGGGTCGCGGTGGACCGCCCAGGACAGCGCGACGATCCTGCTGATGGCGGTGTTCCACCACGGTCTGCGGGCCGGGCTCAGTCCGGTTGACGCGCTGCGGGCCGCGCAGCTGTGGATGCTCGACCAGGGCCGGAAGGACCCGGGCTGTCTGAGCGACACGTTACGGCACGACATCCGCCGCCCCGACCTCCAGCGGCCCGCCCTCTGGGCCGCGTTCATCCATCAAGGCCACCCCGGCCAGGGAAAGGAGACCGTATGACGCCGGGTGAGGACAGCGGGACGAGGCTGCTCGGCCTCATCGGCGAACACCTCGACAGCATCCGCGCCCAGCTGACCGATGAGCAGTACCAACTCCTGCTCACCCGGCTGCGCGCGCTCGCCGAGACCCCGCCGGACGACTCCAGGGCCGTACGCCGGGCCTTCCAGGCCGTACGCCTCTGCCTGCTGCCGTTGCCGTTCGACCATCCGGTCCGCGAGGCAGTGGACTCCGTCCGGCTCGTCGCCACGGCACCCGTCAGCCTCCCGGTCGTCCTGCGGACGCGGGAACTGCTGGCCCGGCTCACGGCCGGCCTGGCATCGACCCCCGCGCTCCCCGCCGAGCCCCCCGCGCCGCCCGACACCACGGCCATCATCGCCGCCGTCGAGCGCAGACTGCTCCGCACGCCCGCCCTCTCGGCTGCCGAGGTCCGCGGCCGGTACCTCGGTTCGGCGCCGCCACCGGAGCTGATCCGGCTGGCCGACCCCGACCTCGGCGACCGTTACCCGGAGTTCCAGTTCGAGCCCGGGGGCGGAGCACCGTACGAGGTGGTCCTGGAGGTCAACCGGGTGCTGCTCGCCGACGCGGACCCGTGGGGAGCCGCCGACTGGTGGCTGAGCGGCAACGCGTGGCTGGGCGGTGGGCCGCCCGTCGCCCTGCTCGGCATCCGGCCGGACCGTGACCTGGTGGGCGCAGCCGTCGCGTTGGTGGAGGGGGACTGATGCACGAGGAGTCCGTGTCGCCCTCCGCGTACCGCTTCCGGCCGCACTGGAAGGTGCTGCCCGCCGGTACCCAGCTGTGGCGGCTGCACAAGTCCCGGTTTGCGGCCGAGGAGTTCAAGCCGTTCGACCCGAAGGACCGCTCGCCCGGCCGCTTCCACGGCACGCCGGAGGACCCGTACCCCTGTCTGTACGCGGCGACGGACGCGGAAACCGCGCTCGCCGAGACCTTGCTGCGCTCGGTGGACTACGACCCGGAGACCGGTATGCGGCTCATCCTCTGGGCCCAGGTCCGGGGCAGGTCGCTGAACGTGGTGCGGACCCGGTGCGAGCTGAAACTGGTCTCGCTGTGTTCCGGAGCGGCCCTCGCCGCCGTCTGCCAGGACAACCGTCTGCTGGAGAACGAGGGGGACGAGCACTACGAGCTCACGCGCCGCTGGGCGCGGGAGATCCGGGCCCAGGCGCCCGAAGCCATGGGGATGATCTGGGGTTCGAAGCGCAACCCGTCACAGCAGGCCCTCGTGCTCTTCGGGGACCGTTTCACGGACTGCGCGGGCGGGCCGCTCGATCCACTCCCGTACCGCAGCATCCCCGACCTCGGCTCACCGGACGGCATCAAGGAGGCCAACCAGCTGCTGGAACCCCTCCGTTCGGCGATCAGGGAGCCGCTGCACCGCTGAGCCCGGCACCCTGCCCGGCCCCCTGACCTCCACTCGCTTGTCCCCGTGTGACACGTGGTGCCATCGTTGACGGCATGGCACCACCGTCTCTCGACCATGCGTCAATTCTCGGCGAACTACAGGAGGTCCGGCGGGCGGGGCTGCTCAGGCTGCGCGGTCGGGACCTGCCCGCCCTGGAGTCGGCCGCGGTCTCTTTGGCGACCGCGCGCACCCGCGAGGTCGCCGTGGAGGCGCTGCTCCGCCGCGCGGTGGAGCGGCTTGACGCGGGCACGCTGCGGACCGCCGCCGAGTACACGCTGGGCCTGGCCCAGGGCACCCGGGACTGGCCGGCGTCCTCCCGCCGGGCCCGCGCCGCCGAGGTGTACCGGGTGAGCGAGGAGCGCTTCCGCAAGCACCACGAGGTGATGGTGCTCGGGCAGGTGGCCGAGCACATCGTGGAACTGGTGGAATCGCTGAAGGACGGCGGCGACGAGCCGGGCGAGGGCGACTGGGAGGGTGACACCCACCGGTTCGTGGACGTCCTGGCGGGCGATCGGACCGTACGCCTCACCCTCCATATCCACCCCGTCGACCTGCTGCGGGACGTGGACGTGGTGGTCTCCCCGGTCAACACCTACTTCGCGCTGCCCGAGCCGTACAAGTCCTCGGTCTCCGCCTCGTTGCGCCGGGCCGCCTCCGTGCGCGGGGTGACCGGCGACCTGCTGGACGACCCGGTCCACGACGAGCTGCGCACCTGGGCGGCGCGGCACGGCACTTCGGGGCGGCCGGTGGTTCCGGGCACGGTGGCGGCGACCGGTTCGGGGGCCATGGCCGAGTACGGCGTACGGCGGATCTACCACGCGGCGGTGGCCGTACCCCGGGCCGGCACCAACGACTACGACGTGCTGCCCGCCGACGTCACCCGCGCCACCTCGCGCGCGATCGCGCTGCTGGCCGAGGAGCGCGACCGGCACGCCCCGCCGCTGCGCTCGGTGTGCTTCCCGCTGCTCGGCTCGGGGCGCGGCGGGCTTCCGTACCGGGTGAGCGCGGCGGCCGTGTGGAGCGCCGTCGAGGCGGAGCTGGCGCGCGGGGCGCGCTGGGAGGTGCACTTCGTGGTCCGCACGCCGGAGGCGGCCCGCGTGGTGGAGCGCATCCCGGCCAGGACCCGCCCGGGGCGCGACCAGTCGGCGCCCGGCCGATCCGTTTGACTGGAAGGGCGGGTCGCCCCGGTGGGGTGCCACGGGGGAGCCTCCCACCGGGGCGGCCCGCGCCACCGAAGCCACCGAAGCCGTTGATCTCGACGCGGTGTCAATTCACGTAAGGATCACGCATGTGGGTGCCGACGTCACATACCGTGGCCGTATGACCAGGGGGATGGTTGAGTGGGCGCACGGCTGCGCAGGTCGCACGGTGACCTGGCCCGCCCCGGATACGTATGTACTCGTCGACGGTGTCCTGCTGCGCATGGTGCCCGAGCCGCCCGGCCTGCCGCCGGGTACGGCCGTCAGCGTGTGCCACGATCCCGAACGGCAGCGGCTGGTGGCACATGCCGACGGTGCCGCCGACGGCACCGAGGCGGCGGTCGTATGAGCGTCCACAGCATGGAGTTCGGGGCCGGGTTCGAGGAACGGCAGCCCGTCGTCCTGCTCCTCGACACCTCCGCGTCCATGGGCCGCCCCGAGGAGCACCCGCGGATCGACGAGCTGAACGGCGCGCTGACCCGCTGGTTCGACGGGGTCCGCGGGCAGGAGCGGTTGCGCACCCGGGTCGAGGTCTGCCTCATCACCTTCGACTCGGCGGTGCGTGTCCACGACCCCGGCCCGGGCCGCCTGGTCCCGGTCGAGGAAGCCGACGCCGACCGGCTCTTCGTCCCGGTGGACAGCATGCACCCGCCCACGCTGCGCGCCGAGGGCCTGACCCGGCTGACGGAAGCCGTGGAAACGGCCCTCGAACTGGCCCGCGCCCGCTACCGCACCCTGCAACGGCAACGGGTGCCGGTCCGGCGCCCCTTCCTGTGGGTCCTGACGGACGGCGCACCGAGCGACGCCCAGGGCCGCCCCCTGGACGCGACGGCTCTGGCGGGCACGGCGGGGCGGGTGCGCCAGGGCGAGGAGCAAGGGGAGTGGATCTTCCAGGTGATCGGGGTACGCGGCGCCGACCTGCCGATGCTCCGGGTGCTGGCGCCGAAGGCCACGTCCCCGTTGGAGAACCTGGACTTCGGCCGGATCCTCGACCTGCTCTTCCAGAGCACGGACGACAGCAGCCCGGACCAGGCCGCGGATCTCATCCACCAGGACTTCGACGACCGCGCCGCCCGGCTCGCGCGCATGGAGAGGCTGGAGAGGGACCTCCGGTGATCGTCGCGGGCGCCTCCGTCCAGGGCACCGCTCATCTCGCCGCCGGGCAGGGCTGCCAGGACGCGTTCAAGGCGATCGACCTGGGCGATACGGCGGTCCTGGCGGTGTCCGACGGCGCGAGCAGCCGCGACCGCAGCGCCCTGGGCGCCCATATAGCCGTCGACGCGGCCTGCCGCCTGCTGACGGAGGACGTCCCGGACGCGGGGGAGCCGCCGGAGGCGTGGACCCGGTGGATCGCGGGGCGCGGGCAGAGGGTGGTCGAGGAGTATCTGCGGGCGGTGTCCGGGGTGTTGGGCACGGAGCCGGGTGTGTTGGGCGCGGAGCAGGGTTCAGCGGACTCCGGCGCAGCAGAGCCCGGCGCTCTGGCGGCCACCCTCACCGCGGCGGTCGTGGCCCCGCCCTGGGTGGCCTTCGTCTCGATCGGCGACGGCTTCGGCACCCTTCTGACCCGCGACGACCGCTGTCACCTGGTCCTCCCCCCGCCATCTGGTCCACCCGTCTTCCTCTCCTCGCCCGGTGCGGCCCTCCGTATCCGCACCTTCGTCGCGTGGGAGCCGGAACTCGGCGGAGTGGTCCTGGCCACCGACGGCTGCGCCGCCCTCACCCTCGACCACCCCTCCGTCCGCCAACTCGGCCCAGAAGCAGGACCCTTACCGGCCGAGCGCTTCTTCCTCGGCCTCGCCGCCACGCTCCGCCAGAACCACGGAGACGCCGAGCCCCTTCGGCATCGGCTCTCCGGGCCGGAGGCCGGCCGGACCGGTGACGATCTGACCGTCCTGTGCGCTCTCGTCGAAGGGGGGTGACGGTGGGACTGACAGTGGTGTCCGGCAGCGGACACACATGGCGGCTCACCGAGCAGATCGGCAGCGGCGCTGAAGGGTTCGTGTACGGCGTCGACGACGGCCGCCCCCTCGTCGCGAAACTCGTCCCGGACCCGCCCGACCCCGAGGTCTACCGGCGCCGCGTCGCCCGCCTGGTGCGCCAGCGCCGCGAACCCCGCACCGTCGGCCTGCTCTCCGGCACACCCGTCCGGCTGGCCTGGCCACTGGTCCCGGTACGCACGGGCGGCGGCACCGGGTCTGATCGCGTCGACGGTTATGTGATGACCGATATGCGCCACGCCTACCAGCCGTTCAGCCACCTCCTCACCGCCTCCACCCGCACTGCCTTCCTGCCCCGGGCGACCTGGGCGACCGCCCTCCACGCCGCCCTCGCCCTCGCCCGGCTGTTGGGCGAACTGCACGCCGAGGGCTATGTGGTGGGCGACCTCAAGCCCGACAACCTCTGGGTCGACGAGACCGGCCGGGTCGGTATGGCGGACGTCGACTCCTGGCAGTTCACGGACGGCGGCGAGCTCTTCCCAGGCCGCATGCGTACCCCCGGCTACACCGCTCCCGAGCGGATCGGCGCCCCGGCCGGTACGCCACCGGACACCGCGTCCGACGAATTCGCCCTGGCCGTCCTGGTCCACCAGCTCCTCATGGCCGGCCTGCACCCCTTCGCCGGGCACCCGGCGGACGGCGGCGACTATCTGTCGTACGACGACAACGTGGCGCGCGGCCGCTGCCGGATCGTCGACCGTACGTCGGTACTGCTGCCCCGCTCCGTGCCGCCCGCCGATCTGCTGCCGAGACGGCTCGCGGAGCTGTTCCGGACGGCGTTCGGACATGCGCGCCGACGCCCGACGGCGGCCGAGTGGGCCCAGGCGCTCGCGGCCGAGCTGGCCCCCGGCCGGCTGAAGGCGTGCGCGGTGAACGCCCGCCACCTCCACACCGTGGAACGGCCGTGGTGCCCGTGGTGCGACCAGGCCGAGCGGGGCGCCGACAGCTACCCCGGCCGGGTTGCCGACAACTGCCCCGAGCGCGGCGCCGACAGCTACCCCGGCCGGGTTGCCGACAGCTGCCCCGGCCCGTCGCAGGAGGAAGCATGACGACCCACCTCTCCGTCGCCCGGACGCTGGACCGCTGCACGGTCCTCGGCCCCGGCACCCGTGCGGTCATCTGGGTACAGGGCTGCCCGCTGCGCTGCCAGGGCTGTGTCGCCGCGGAGACCCTGCCCTTCGAGGGCGGCACCAGCCGCTCGGTCGCCGAACTCGCCGACTGGCTGAGTCGGCTGGACGGCGTCGAGGGCGTCACGTTCTCCGGCGGTGAGCCGTTCAGCCAGGCCGGGGCGCTGGCCGAACTGCTCGACGCGGTACGGGAGCGGCGCCCGGACTTCGGTGCCATGGCGTACTCCGGCTTCCGCCACGAGGCACTGCGGCGCGGCGACCCGGACCGGATCGCCCTGCTGGACCGGCTGGACCTGCTGGTCGACGGGCCGTACCGGGCGCCGCTCCACGGCAGCCTGCGCTGGCGCGGCTCGGAGAACCAGCGGCTGATCCCGCTCACCGACCGCTACACACGGGCCCTGGCCGAGCCGGACACGACCGCCGGGATCGAACTGTCGGTGGACGCCGACGGATCGCTCTCCTGGGCCGGGGTTCCGCCGACCCCCGGATTCCGGGAAGGGCTTGAGAAGCAGCTCGCGGCGCGGGGGTTCGTGCTGCACACCGAGGCACGGAGGGAACGATGAGCGGATCACCCAAGTACAGCAGCGTGCGCGTCGGCGCGGTGTACGCCCAGCGGGAGGCGGCGGAGCGCCGGCGCCGGGCCGAGCAGCGCCGGGCCAGGGAACGCAGGCGGGCGGCCGAGCGGGCCCGGCTGGCCCAGGAGGCGGCCGTCCGCCGGGAGCGAGCCCGCGCCGAGGCGGAGCGGCGCCGGGCCGAAGTCGCCCGTAAGGAAGCCGAGGTGGCGGCTCGCCGGACAGCCGAGCGCGACGCCCGGCTGGCCCAGGCGCGGGCGGAGCAGTCCCGGGCCGACGAACGCGGTCTCGACGAGGTGCGAGAGCTGATCGCCGAGGCCCAGCGGTCCGGGGCCCGGGCCGAGATCGGTTCCCTGGAACGGGAGTTGGCCGAGCTGCGGGGGCGGGCCGCCCGTGGGGAACAGCTCGGGGACGCGGTGGAGGAACTGCGCGGCCGGGTCGTGAACCTGCGCCCGACCGCGGCCGGGGACCGTACGGATGACAGCGCCGATGTCCTGGCCGGCCTGGAGCGCCGACTCTCCGCCACCGGCCCGGACGGCGCCGCCCTCGACGCGGATGGTCATCGGCGCTGCACCGACCTGCTCGACCAGCTGCGCGCGGCTGCCGGCCCGGAGCGGCAGGTCCGTTTCGAAGCGCTGCTCGGCACGGTCGAACACGCCCTTGCCCGGCATGCGGCGACGGTCTCGGAGGCGCGGGAGGCCACCGTGCGGCAGGCCCGCGAGGCACAGGAGCGCGAGGCGGCCGAGACGGCGCGGCGCGAGCGGGCCGAGGCAGCCGAGGCCGCGGAGCGCGAGCGCGCCGAGGCGGCGGAGGCGGCCCTGGAGCTGGCCCTCGGGGAGGCCGCCGAGCGGTTCGACGTCGTACGCCCGGCGGCCGAGGGCGTGCTGGACACCGCCGCCGAGCTCGGCGACCCCGGCCTCGCCGACGAGATCGAGGACGCCCTGCGCGCCGTCACCGAGGCGCTGACCGCGCGCTCGGCGACCGAGGCCCTGGCGGCGGTCGCCGATCTGGAAGGCCGGCTCCCCGACGCCGAGGACCGGCTGGACGAGCTGGAGCTGGCCTACCAGCGGCGCCGGGACCTGGTGGAGGCGCTGCGGGACGCCATGACCGGCGAGGGGTTCGCCTTCGAGGGCGGTGAGGACCAAGGCGGCTCCTTCCGGCTGCACTTCACGCGGCCGACCGGGGCGACGTACGAGACCACGGTCGCCACCGAGGACGACGGCACCCCCGTCCTCGTCTACCACGTGGACGGCGAGCCGGACGTGAAGCTGTACGCCCCACAGGACGAGGCGGTGTGCGACACCACCGAGGCGCTGCTGGAGCGGGTGCACGAGGCGCTGGGCGGCGACGACGGCTTCGTACCGGGCGAGCTGACCTGGGACGGCAAGCCGCCGCCGGACCAGCGCGGCAAACCGCTGCCCGGCGGCACCTCCTGGACGTGGACGACCCCATGAGCACGGTCGACTTCACCAAGGACGAGGACGGTACGGGGCCTGTCACCGCCGACGGCATGATGCCCCTGTGGGCGGTGTCGCTCGGCTGGGAGCTGCGGCGCGGCCGCCAGGTGATCCTCAACGGGCAGATCCGGGACCGCTGGTGGTTCGATGACCGGCCCGCCACCTTCCGGGAGCTGGTCGCCGGGGTGCTGGAAGTGCGCGGTGCCGATGTGGTGGGCTGGTGGGACCCGGTGGCCGGGCTCACCTTCCCACTGCCGGGCCACGCGGAGCGCTTCGCCCAGCTGGAGGCGGGCCGGCCGCACACGGCCACCAGGAGCGGTGGCCGGGACACCCCCGCGGGCGACCGGCCGGCAGGCGACCGGTCGGCAGGTGACCGACAAGGAGACGCAGGGCAGCAGGACAACCCGCGCAGCCGACGCGGCAGCGAACGCGAGCGGGACCGGTCGAGCCTGCTCTCCCCTCGCCGGGCCGGCCCCCCGCGCGCCTTCGACGACGTCCTCGCCACCGTGCACCGAATCGCCGCCTCCCCCGACGCGGCCACGGCCTTCGTCTTCCAGGACGTCGACCACCACCTCCCGCCCGGCCAGCCGGAATCGAACCCCGGCTACCTCCGGCTGCGCGCCGCGATGACGGACGCCGTGACGCCCCGCCGGACCCTGGCGGGCCGCCGCCCGCACGCCCGTAACGCCGTCCTGTGCGCGGTGGGCGACGTCGGCCGGCTGCCCGGCTGGTTCCATCTGGAGGACCCCCGGATCGCCACCCTGCACATCGGCCCACCGGACCCGAGCGAGCGCCGCCTGTGGCTGACCTGGCTGCGCGGCGACTTCAACGGCGCTCCGGACGCCGCCCGCCACGACATCGAGGCCCTGGTCGGCGCGACCGACGGCATGTCCGGCTGGGACATCGAAGCGCTCGCCCGGACCTCGTGGCTGCGCGACGCGCCCCTGCAGAAACCGGACAAGCTCCTGGAACTGCACCGGCTCAACGTGAGCGTCGACCCGTGGACCCAGCTGGACAGGGAGACCGTCGCCCGCGCGGCCGACGTACTGGGCGCCCGAGTGGTCGGCCAGGCCAAGGCCGTCGACGCGGTGGCCGCCGCGCTCCAGGCGGCCTTCGTGGGCATCGACTTCGGCGGCTCCGGCACCGCCCGCCCCCGTGGCGCGTTCTTCTTCGTCGGCCCGACCGGCGTCGGCAAGACCGAACTCGCGAAGTCCGTCGCCGAGTTGATGTTCGGCGACCAGAGCGCGTACGCCCGCTTCGACATGAGCGAGTACCAGCAGGAACACGCGGCCGAACGGCTCGCGGGCGCGCCGCCCGGCTTCATCGGCCATGAGCAGGGCGGCGAGCTGACCCGTCGAGTCCAGGAACGGCCGTTCAGCGTCCTGCTCTTCGACGAGATCGAGAAGGCGCACCCCCGGGTACTGGACAAGTTCCTCCAGATCCTGGAGGACGGCCGCCTCACCGACGGCCGCGGCCAGACCGCGTACTTCTCCCAGTGCCTGATCATCTTCACCTCCAACACGGGGGCGGAGGCGGTCCAGGATCTCCTGTCCGAAGGCGATGAAGAAGTGCCGTACTCCGCCCTGGAGGCACACTTCACCCGGGCCGTGGAGGAAAAGTTCCGGGCCATAGGCCGGCCGGAGATCTACGGTCGGCTCAAGCCGGGCGTGGTCGTCTTCGACATGCTGCGCCGCGCGCACATCGTGAAGATCGCCGACCGGCTGCTGGGCCAGCTCACCGAGTCCGTCCGCGAACGCCACCAGACCGAGCTGGTCCCCGATACGGACACCCTGCACCCCTGGATCACCGAGCGGATGAGCGACCCGGAGCACCAGGCGTACGGCGGCCGGCAGATCCGCAACGAACTGGAGCGGCTGCGGGCGGCCGTGGTCACCCACTTCCTGGCCCACCGCCCGACCCCGGGCAGCCGGATCCGGCTCGGCATCGACGACGACGGCACACCGTGGGTCAGGACCGAGGAAGGGAACGGCTGAACACATGCTCGGCATCGCCATCGGCCACCGCATCGCCCGCATCGGCCGACTCGACCCGGAAGGCCGCCCGACCGTAACGGCGACGGACCTGGCCGGAACGGACGGAGTCGCCGACCCCACCACCGCACTGACCATGCTCCTCGCCGAAGTCACGGGTGAGGAGGCGGTGGCCACGGGCGAGGAGGCGGTGCTCGGTCTGCCGGCCTCCGCCGGCCGCGAGGCCGAGGCCGACCTCCGCCGCGCCGCCGAGGACGCCGGCCTCCGCGTCAACAGAATCGTCCCGGAACCGGTCGCGGTGGCCCTGCACTACGGCGCGATCGACGAGGGCGTACACCGCACGGTGCTGGTGGTGGACCAGGCCGCGACCACAGTGGATCTGACAGTCCTCGCCATCACCCCGGATCTGACGGTACGCATCGTCACCACGCGCGCCGTACAACTCGCCGACGACCACACCCTCACGGCGATAGCCCAGGAACTGACCGAGGCAGCCCCGGACGCCGTACTCCTCTCCGGCGACCTGTACACAACGCCCGCCCACCGCGCGGACATCGAAAACCTCGCCGATGCCCAGGGCCTGACGATGCGCTGCAGGAACCCCGAACTGGCCGTCGTACGCGGCCTCCTGCTCCTGGAGGACTTCGGCCTCCTCCGCATAGCCACCGGCCCGGCACCGGCGAGGACCCACTTTCCCCCTCCCCTGGAGGACCCGGAACCGCAACCCTGGTCCAATCCCGTGCAGGATCCCGAACCACAGAACGCCCCACCCGACAACGCCCCCAAGGGTCCCGGGGCCGTGCCGACTCCGCCGCGCCAGCGCGAGCAACCCCCACCGCCCGACAGCGAACCACCCACCGCGACCACCCCACCCATCCCAATCCCCACACCCGAACCAGAAGCAGCACCAGAACCAGCACCAGAACCAGAGCCAGAACCAGAGCCAGAACCAGAGCCAGAACCCGAAACGCCGCGACCGGAACCGGCCCAGGCCCAGGTCCAGGCCCCCACCCTCCGCTCCGTCCCGGTGACCCAACTCCAGGCGATCCGCCGAGACGACCACCTCCTCGTCCTCTGGGCCTGGCCCGACTCCGCCCTCACCGCTCGCGTCCGCTGGCGCCGCGAGGACGTAACCACGGCCGGCGACGGCCCTCGCGACGGCGACACCCGCTGTCAGCGCCGGGTCTACGAACACGACGGCGGCCTGGACCTCCCCGTCGGCCGAGGCGCGGTCACGCTCACCGTCGAGGCGCTGGTCCCCGACCCCGCCGTCGACACCGAGGGCGCCGCCTCCCTGCGCATCCCGGCCGAACCTCCCATCGTCGAGTACGAACCCTCCCTGCGCCGCCGCCTCACCGGCACCCGCGTCGCGACCGTCACCTTCACCGCCCGGACCGGCTGCGACCTCCCCGCCCTGCGGATCGTCCACGGCCTCGGCCGCTACCGCCCCACCAGCACGGCCGAGGGCACCGTCCTCCACGAGGTCCCCGCCCAGCGCCTCCCGGCCGGCGCCCCCCTCATCGTGGAGTTCCCCCTCCCCAGCACCAAAGGCCCCTCCTGGCTCGTCTGCTTCCCGGTGGACGGCCCCGACTCCGGCCCCGACTCAGAACAAGACCGCAACATCGACATCCGCCCCACGGCGCTGCACCGGCTGCGAGTGACCTGAATGGCCAAACGACTCACCTGCCCCTACTGCTACGAGACCTTCGCCCCGCGCGAGATCCGCTTCCGCTGCAACAGCAGGCTCAGCCGCACCCGCAAGCAGTGCCAGCGCCGCCGCGACCCGGTCCTCGACGAACGCTTCGGCAGGCGCCCCAGCCACGACGTGGGCCCGGACTTCGCCGCCGACGGCCGCAAGTCGACGGCGGTGTGCCCGGACTGCGACGGCGAGACGACGTACCGCATCTGCCCGGTCTGCCATGTCGAACTGCCGGTGCAGTTCGGGATGGTGGAGAACCGGCTGATCGCGATGGTGGGCGCGCGATCGTCCGGCAAGACGATCTACATGACCGTGCTGCTGCACGAGATGCGCAACAAGATCGGCGAGGCCTTCGGCGCTTCGCTGATGGGCCTGGACGACACCACCATGCGCCGGTACAGCTCGGAGTACGAGGACCGGCTCTACCGCGACCGGCAGATGTTTCCGCCCACGCAGACCGCGACGACCAACGCCAACCGGGTGGAACCGCTGGTGTTCAGGTTCGGGCTGCGCCGCAAGCGGCTGTTCGGGGAGCGGCCGCAGCACAGCGTGCTGTCGTTCTTCGACACGGCGGGCGAGGACTTCAACAGCCGGGAGAGCGTGGAGCTGAACACCCGGTATCTGACCAACGCGGACGGCATCATCCTGCTGCTCGACCCGCTGCAGATGCCGGGCGCCCGGGACAGCGCGGCGCCCGGCACGGCGCTGCCGGGCGAGGACGGCATCGATCCGCCGATCAACGTGCTGAGCCGGGTGAGCGGCATGCTGCTGGCCGCGCAGGGTGGCAAGGCGGCGAAGGTCGACACCCCGATCGCGGTGGTCTTCTCCAAGATGGATGCCTTCTGGCATCTGATGGAGAACGGCAGCCCGCTGCGGTCGCACGCGCCCGCGCTCGGCCGTTTCGACGTCGGCGACAGCCTCAGCGTCCACGAGGAGGTGCGTCAGCTGCTCAGGGAGTGGGACGGGGTGCCCATCGACCAGTCCCTGGAGAACACCTTCGCCCGCTACCGCTACTTCGGCGTCTCCGCACTGGGCCGCAGCGCCACGCCCGAGGCCCGGGTCGCCGACACCGGAATCCAGCCCTACCGGGTCGCGGATCCGCTGCTGTGGCTGCTGAGCGAGTTCGGGTCGGTGCCGAAGGCGGGCCGCGGACGATGAGCCTCCAGCAGCTCTACTACACCTCCTGCGAGCACGGGCTCAGCCATTCCGCGGGCTTCCAGTTCAACGCGGTCAGCGAGCGGGTCTCGGCCGAGACCCGGCTCCGGGTGGAGGGCCTTGCCGGGTACGAACCACCGCGTTCGCTGGTCGAGTCGGACACCCCCGAGCTGCTGGCCCGCTGCCCGGTGAACCTCTGCCACATCCCGGACCCGCAGGGCGGCGCGACCACGCTGTGCGTGCGGTACGTCGGCCGGGACTCGGCACGCCGCTTCGGCAACTACTTCGCCCACGCGCTGTACACCGAGAGCGAGTTCACGCCGGGCAGTGGTGGTCTGCTCGCGATCGAGCTGTGGGACTCCCCGGTGTGGACCGCACGCGTCTCCGATACGACCGAGATTCCGGAGCTGCCCGCGCCCCTGCCACGCGGCCCGCTGTCCCCCCGCGCGGCGCGCGCCTTCCTCCGCGCGCACCCGCACGCCGAGCAGCTGCCGGCCCTGCTGGCTGCGGTGTTCGCGGCGCTCGCGGAGGACGGCTCGGTGGTGGTGATCGACGATACGACAGACCGGATCGCCCACTGGTTCGCGACCGTCTCCTACCTCCTGCCACCCCCGCTGGCCCGCACCCTCTCCTTCGCCACCTACCTCTTCCGCCCCACTCGCAGCCGGCTGCACCTGATCGGCACGGTGCCCGGCGCGCAGCCCGACTTCGGCCCCGACGACGAGGAGTCGTACACCGTCTTCGACTTCTCCGCGGGCCGCTTCCCCGAGGTGGTGCCCACCCACCATCTGGTACGGCTGCTCACCCGGATCGGGGTCGGGGCGATCCGCTCGGTGTGGTCGTGGACGGCCGAGTACACGCACGGCCAGGAGCGGACGCTGGGCGACTGGCACGCCCCGGTGGCGGCGGCCGCGGCGGCGGGCGGCACAGAGCTGACCGACGCCGACCTCCGCGCGGTGATCGACTGGCTGCCCGGGGCCGGTCATCTCGGGCCGCGCCGGGCGGCGGTGGCGGCGGACATCCACCACGCCCACCGGGACCTGGACGACGACCAGCTCGCGGTGTTGAGCGGGGCCGCCGAGAGGGGCGGTGACACGGCGCTCCACCATGAGCTGGAGGGCAAGCTCCACCAGTCCCGGATCCGCGCCTATGTGACCGGCGTGGAGAACGCGCCCGGTCCGGTGCCGATCACGCGCCCCGCCGAGCGGGAGCGGGCCACCGCCCTGTGGCAGCGGATGCTCGGCGAAGCCGCCAACTGCCGCCAGCAGGTACGGCTGCTGCTGTGGGCGGTGGGCGCTCGGCTCGCCCCGCCGCCGAAGCTGCTCACGGACCGGAGCCTGGACCTGGCCCGCGCCCTGCTCGGCGCCTCCGGCGCGGGCCCCGGTCTGCGGGAGGAGGTCGCCCACCTCGTGCACACCCTCCCGGAGTTCAGGGCCCAGCTGGCGACCGCGGTGCAGGAGGTGCTGGACGAGCGGGGCGGGCAGGAGCAGCTGTTCGCCCAGTTCCCGGCCACGTTGCTGAGCGAGCGGGACCTGGGTGAGCGGCCCCGGCTCCTTGAGCACTACTGGCTGGCGCAGGCCGAGCGCCGGCCCACCCGCACGGTCGACCTGCTGTTCAGGATCCTGGAGGTGCGCGGCCAGGTCTCCCCGGACGCGGAGCTGCTGCGGGGGCTGTGGCGGCAGCCGTCGCCGGCCTGGACGTACGAGGAGGCGACCGAGATCGCCCGCCGGCTGCCGTCGGGCCAAGGGGCGGACCATCCGGCGGACGAGGCGGTCGGCGAGTGGTTCGACCGCGCGGTGAAACAGGAGGTCCGGGACGAGGAGGGGCTACGGGCCTGCCTGGTGCTGTGCGACACACTCACCGCCCCCGGACGCGACGCCTGGCTGCGGGCGGTCACCCGGGAGTGCGTACGGACCACACTCCAGCTGGACACGGCCTTGCGCGAGGCCACCGAGGCCACGGCGCTCGCCCGCGCGTTCCGGATTCCGCAGATCGACGCCTGGGCGGCCCCCCGCGCCCTGAAGTACTACCGGCTGCTTCCCGCCATGCTCCGGGTGCCCGCCGACCCGGCCCGGCTGCGCACCGAGATCGGGGAGTTCGGCTTCTCCCTCGCCGACGGATACCTGCGCAGCGTCTACGGGGCCGCGGCGACCTCGGACCGTGTCGACGAGGTGCTGTTCAGCCAGGTCACCGGGGTGATCGCGATCAACTACGAACGGGTCCCTCTGCCGCTGGCACATGTGGAGATCGTCCGTGCGCTGCGCCAGCACGCTGCCCGCTTTTGGCGGTCCGAGGACCTGGACCGCCTGTCCCGCGCGCTCCGCCCCTACAACACACGGCTGGCCGACGACTATGAGCAGTACGCGGAAGACCGTCTGGGCCGCGTGAAGAAGTGGAGACGCAAGCGCAACCATCGGCGGCCCTCGGACGGCCCCCGACCGGAAGAGGGGTGAGCCCGAAGATGAGCGACATCCTGACCTTCATCATCGTCCCCGCCCTCTACCTGGCCCTGCTCCTGCTCTACCTGCTCTTCGTCCCGGCGATCGCGGCCCTGCGCGGCGCCGCCCTGGTGAGTGAACTGCTGTGGCGCTACTGCCAGTTGCTCAATGGCGTGTTGCGCCTGCGCACCCCCGAGTTCGTGACCATCCCGCCGTACCGCCCCGCCGACGAACGGGCCCACCGCAACTACTTCTTCGGACCCGCCACCCGCGATCTTCGGCAACTGCTCATGCAGGGGCGGCGGAGTTACGTCCGTACGGTCACCGACGCCTACCGCCGGGTGACCGCCGACCAGTTCACCGCACCCTCCATGCACCGATCCGCCTCGGTCCCCTACGGTCTGACCCTCTATCTGGGCCTCGGCGTCGGCGCCGCCGCCGCGGTCCCCGTGCTGGGTCTGCTCCTCGGCCTGCACGCGCTCGGGGTCGCCCTGTTGACGGCCGGCGCCCGGCTGACCGCACTCACCCTGCGGGCCGCCGACCGTGCGGTGATGATCCTGCGCGGGCTGCCCCGGGGCATGCTGTGCCCCAGCTGCTTCGAACGCGTCCCCTATCCGGCCTACGACTGCCCCCGCGCGACCTGCCGACGCCGGCACGCCGACATCCGCCCCGGCACCTTCGGCCTCTTCCGGCGCCGGTGCGCCTGCGATGAGCGGATACCGACGCTGCTGATGCTGATGAGCAGGGACGCCCGGCTGAGCGGCTACTGCGTGCACGAACACTGCGGCAAGCCGATGAACCCGGACGCCGGGCACATGCCCGAGCTGATCCTTCCGCTGATCGGCGGCCGGGCCGCGGGCAAGACACAGCTGATGGCGGCGATGGTGAAGTCACTGGAGAACACCGCGGAGAACGGCGGTCCTGCGATCCGGCTCGCGGACCCCGAGTCGACCGCCAACCAGCGGGTGCTGAACGAGGTCCTGGAGATCCAGGGCCACACCCGCCCCACCCAGAAGACACTGCCCCGAGCCCATTCGTTCGTACGGGGCAGCGGCCGCGCCGAGCGGCTGGTGCATGTCTTCGACACGGCCGGCGAGCGGTTCGTCAACCGGGAGGAGACCGACGCGCTGCGCTATATCAGGGAGGCCCGTACCTTCGTGTTCGTCCTCGACCCGATGGCCGTCGACGCGTTCTGGACCCGCCTCGACCCGGCAGGCCCGAAGGTGGACCGCACGCTGGCCTCGACGGTCGACCCGGAGGACGTGTTCTCGCGCTCGGTGCAGACCGTACGCACGATGGGCACCCACCTCGACAAGGCCCGGCTCGCCGTCGCCGTCAGCAAGAGGGACCTGCTGACCGGGCAGCCGGCGCTCCTGCCCGACCGCCCGGACGACAGCGATACGACTCGGGAGTGGCTGTGTGAGCGGCTGGGGTTGCGGAATCTGTTGCAGACGATGGATTTGGAGTTCGGCGAGGTCCGGTTCTTCTGCACGGCGGCGGTGGCGGATGAGGAGGGGCGGGTGGACCCCAGCATGGGGGTATTCGTTGACTGGTGTCTGCGCGAGTAGGAGTGTCTCCTGGTCATCGACCGGAGTCATCGAGTAGGCGCAGCGGGATCCACTCCGGCTTCGAGGTAGTCGTGTACCGGTTTCATCGGACCGAGCGTCAGGTCCGTGACGATGTGGCTCGCGGAGATGATCTCCAGAACGGGCAGGTCGGCCAGGGGAGCGAGGACGTGCTCGAACAGCTGCAGCCTGGCCGGCGCGGTCCACGCCTGCTTGACCTCGATGTCGGTGATCTCCGTACGCACCAGCTCGCAGGCCCGCATCGACGCGTCGTAGTCCGGGGCGAACTTGAGCATGTAGGTGGGGATGCTGATCTGCGCACGGGCGTCGTCGGGATCCATGGCGTGGTGTTTGTAGCCCATGGTCGCGGTGGCCACCCGGATCGTGCCGTAGTCGAGGGTGCCGACGAGCGCGGCGTTGTCCAGGTAGAGCGACGGTGAGCCCAGGACCTTGGGATAGGCGCCGACCTCGCGTCCGCCGGCGGCGGCAGGGAAGCTGTCCAGGTACATCGCGCGCAGATACTCACCGGGTTCACCCTGGTAGCTGACCGAGATGGCCTGTCCGGCCTCGGTGTAGGGGCCGTACCCGGTCACCTCGTTCATCTTCATCACCTCGAACCGCACGATGGGGTCCTCGATCTCCAGCGGCTCCGGTGTCACGGCTCTGACGGCGTCCGGATCCGTTCGGTAGAAGATGTTGAGGTACTCGCGATCGATGTACTTGGGCAGCATCGGCGGGTAGGCGGGGGCGCCGATCGGGGTGGCGTAGTGGCGGCGCACATCTTCGGCACGCATGGTTCTTCCGGCTCCTTTGGTACGGATGTACGGATCGGGCCCGATGGCACGGATCGGGCCCGACGGCCTAGGCGACGCTGATCGGAATGCTCTGGGGGCCTCGTGCGCTGCGGGCGGTCCGCATCGTGACGTCACCGGCGATCCGCATGTCCGGGAAGCGCGCGAACAGCTCGCGCAGGGCGATCTCCGCCTCCAGCCTCGCCAGCCCTGAGCCGACGCAGTGATGGGCACCGGCGGAGAACGCGATGTGCTCCCGGATGTTGCCCCGGGTGACATCGAAGCGATGAGGGTCGGTGAACACCTTCGGGTCGCGGTTGGCGCCCCCCAGCAGCTGCACGAGCCAACCGCCGCGCGGAATCTGCCAGCCGTCGAGTTCGACGTCCTCGAGGGCCATCCGGACGGTGAACATCGCCGGCGGGTCGTAGCGCAGAGCCTCCTCCACCACATCGGGCGCGGTATCGGGGTTGTCGAGGAACAGTTTTTTCTGTTCCGGATGGACCAGCAGAAAGCGCACGCTGTTGGAGATGAGGTTGACGGTGGTCTCGAGACCGGCCGCCAGCAGCAGCCCGATCAGCCCGATCAGCTCCTCGTCGGTGACCGGCCGGCCGTCGACCTCGGCGCCGACCAGGCCGCTGATCGCGTTGTCGCGGGGCGCGCGGCGGTTCTCTTCGATCAGCTGAGTGAAGAACGATGTCATCTCCGCCAGCACCGAGCGCACCATCCGGCGCTCGCCCATGGTGCGTACGCCGTCGATGGTGGTGGCCAGTGCCATGCCCCATCGGCCGAACCGCTCGTAGTTCTCGATCTCGATGCCGAGCATGTCACCGATGACGGCGGTGGGCACCTGCGCGGTGAAGTCACGGACCAGATCGAAGTCCTGGCCGCCGGAGACGCGGTCCAGATGGCTGTGGACGATCTTTTCGACCCTGGCGGCGCGGGTGCGGAGGGCACTGGCGGTGAACCAGGGCGCGACAAGTCTGCGCAGCCGGGTGTGCTCGGGAGGATTCACCGCCAGCAGCGACCGCTCGATGGGGTGGATCAGCGTATCCGCGTCCCCTTGGCGCATCTCCCAGGCCGGGGGCGACGGGGGAACCGGCATACCGAACCGGGGGTCCTTCAGGACCGCTCGACACTGGGCGTGTGAGACGGTGCAGAAGATCCCGAGTTTGCTGCGGTAGACGTCGCCGTGCTCCCGGATCTGTTCGTACAGCGGGAACGGATCGGCGGGCTGCCGTCTCCCCAGCAGTTTCGCGGCGGGATCCCCGGACAGCGCGGCCCCCGCCATCATGGTCCGGAACGTGGCGAGCTTGATCGCCGTACGAGCACCTCGGATGCCCATGCCCATCATCGGATGTCCTCCTCTCAAGGTCAGTTGACCTTGCGGTCGCTGTCCGCCCACAGCTGCTCGCGCAGCTTTCTGCGCAGGATCTTGCCGCTGGGGTTACGCGGGACCACGTCGATGACCTGGTACGTGGCGGGGATCTTGAATCGGGCGAGCTGGCCGCTCAGGAACCGTGTCAGCTCCTGTGCCGCCGGTACGTCATGGCCCTGGCGCAGCACGATGTACCCGCGCACCTCCTCGCCCGACGCGGGGTTGGGGGCGCCCACCACCGCTGCCTCGGCGATGGCCGAGTGGCGGCACAGGGCGTTCTCCACCTCGGCCGGGTATACGTTCTCCCCGCCGACGATGATGGTGTCGGTGATCCGGTCGCGGATGTAGAGGTAGCCGTCCTCGTCCCGGTAGCCGGCGTCCCCGGTGACGATCCAGCCGTCGACGAGGGTGCGTGCCGTCGCATCGGGCAGATTCCAGTATCCGGCCATCCGGGCCGGTGTGTGCAGCCACACCTGGCCGACCTCTCCCGTCGGCACATCGTCGCCCTGGGAGTCCACGATCCTCATCCGTACGCCGGGATAGGGAAGTCCGGCCGCGGCGAGCCGGGGACTGCCCGGCCGGTGCTCCGAGGGAGGCAGACAGACCGCGGTGTTTCCGGTCTCGGTGAGCCCGTAGATCTGGGCCAGTTCGCAGTCGAAGACGTCCAGGCCGCGACGGAGCAGTGTGTCCGAGATCGGGGACCCTCCGTACACCACCTTGCGGAGCGAGGCGAAGTCCGGTTTGCCGACATGCGGCTCGTCCAAGATCATGCGCATCATCGCGGGCACCATGCAGGCGGTGGTGATACCGGCTTCCCTGATGAGATCGACCGCGCGCAGGCTGTCGAACGCGGGGAGCAGGATGTTCGTGACACCGGCGTTGAGTCCCTGCATCGCCCACCACAGGCCGCCGATGTGGAAGCCGGGAACGCACACCAGGCTCCGGTCGTCCGCGCGCCAGTCGATCCACTCAAGACCGTGTTCGGCGAGCATGCCGGCGACGGCGAAGAAGCTGCGCTGGGCCAGCACGACACCCTTGGGCGCCCCCGTCGTACCGCTCGTATAGATCTGTACGAGTTCGGTGTCCGTGTCGGCGTCGGCGGGCGGGGCGAATCCGGTGTCGGCGGGCCGGCCGTCAGCCCATGCCTCGAAACCGGCCGCGTCCAGCGGGACGGTGTGCTGAAGCTTCGGCAGGGCCGGTACGGCCTCCTGCACCAGTGGGGCCAGGGCCGGTCCGAAGAACAACAGCTCGGTACCGGAATCACGCAGGATGTGGGTGACCTCGGCAGTGGTCAGCCGCCAGTCGATCGGGACGAGGACCGCACCGGTCTTGGCGCACGCGAGCACGATCTCGTGAAATCTCTCCGAGTCGGCGGCGAAGTGCGCGACCCGGCTGCCGCGCCGGACGCCGGAGGCGGTCAGCGCCTGAGCGGTCCGGTCGCTCCTTCGGTCCAGTTCCCGGTACGTGACCTGGACCGATCCGCAGACCAGCGCGGGGTGATCGGGCCGTTCGGCCGCGTGCCGGGCCAGGCTGTCCTGAAGTGTTCCGGGCCTTGTGCTGGGCTGAGTTCTGCTCATCCGGTGCCTCGCTCGCCAGGGGTAACGGTCAGTGCCAGGAGTAGCTGTCAGTGCCAGGTGTAGGAGTCGAGCCAGTGGTGGCCGCCGGTCGACGGCGTCGGGCCGGGAAGGGGACCGGGCGGGCGACCGGGCCGTGCGGTGGCGGCGGCTTCGATGAGGACGTGTGCGTTGACCCCGGTGAAACCGAACGCGTTGACGCCTGCCAGCCGGTGTTCCTCCGAGGGCCACGGCAGGGCCTTCGTCGGCACCGTCACCGACGTCGGCCGGCCGAAGACGGCCGGATCGGGATCGGTGAAGTCGGGTTGCGCGGGCACGGTGCGGTGGCGCAGCGCGAGAATCGCCCTGACCAGTCCCACGGCCCCCGAGGCGGTCTCCAGGTAGCCGATGTTGGCCTTTCCACTGCCGACGTAGAGCGGCGGGCCGTCCGTGGAGTTCCGTTCGTACGCGGTGGCTATCGCATCGATCTCGACGGCGTCGGCGACCTTGTCGGCGCTGCCGTGCGCCTCGACGTAGCCGACCTGTGCCGCGTCGACCCCGGCCGCGGTCAGACAGTCCCGGATGGCCCGCTGCTGTCCCGCGGAGGACGGGACGGACATCGTGGACCGTCGGCCGTGCTGATGGATCGCGCTCGACCGGATCAGGGCGTATGGAGTGTCCTCGTCGGCACGGGCGTCCTGCTCGCGCTTCAGCACCAGCACCACGCTCCCCTCGGCGCGGACGTATCCGTCGGCGCGGGCGGTGAAGGGCCGGCAGCGCCCGGTGGCGGACAGCATGCCCGCCTTGGCGAACACCGCGGTGGTGATCGGTGACAGCAGCAGATGACTCACTCCCACGATCGCCACATCGCATTCCTTGCGGCGCAACGCGGCGCCCGCGAGGTGCACCGCGACGAGGGTGGAGGAGCAGGCGGTGTCGACCGTCAGCGCCGGACCGTTCAGCCCGAGGCCGACGGAGATCCGCCCGGCGGCCCCGCTGACCACCGTGCCGGTGGCCATCGGCGCGGACATCCGGTCGGCGGTGACGCCGTTACGGATCCCCGCCAGGCCGTACTCCGGTGTGGTGACGGAGACGAAGACACCCACGCGCAGGCCGCCCGGGTCGGTGAGGCCCGCGTCCTCCAACGCCCGGGATGTCTCGGTGAGCAGCAGCCGCTGCTGCGGGTCGAGGCAGCGGGCCTCCTCCTCGGACATGCCGAAGCGCTCGGCGTCGAAGAGGTCGATATCGGTGAGGTACCCGCCCTGGCGGAGCGCGGCGGCGTACGGCGCGATGTCCGGCGCCGCGAGGTTCCAGCGCGGTCGGCCCAGGCTGTCGGCGGGAACACCGGCCTGCTCGGTGGCCAGCACCCTGCCCTCGTCGACCATCGCCCACAGCTCGGCGGGGGTGTCGATACCACCGGGCAGTCGGCAGCTCATCCCCACGACCGCCAAGCCCTCGGTCTCGGCCTGGTGCTGCCGTGCGAGGAGCAGCATCAACTGGGTTCTGGACAGCTTCTCCAGCGATTCGATGTACGCCCTCATCCGAGGTCCTTCAACGCCGCCAGTTCGGCCTCGGCGTCCAGTGACTCCAGTCCGCCGCTCGGGTCGCCCGGATCACCCGGGTCGCCCGTCCCGCCGTCGTCCGGCCGGATCAGTGCGTCAAGGTGCTCCACCAGCAGGTCCGTTGTCGGGTAGTCCATGGTGATCGACGCCGACAGGGAGGTGTGCAGCGCCGCCTCCAGGCCGTTCTTGACGTCCACCGCGGCCAGTGAGTCCAGCCCCAGGTGGGTGAAGGGCGTGTCGGCCGGGATGTCACCCGTGGCGTCGAAGCGCAGCACTTTGGCCACGGTCCCGCGGACCAGGTCGGCGAGCGCCTGCCGCCGTGCGTCCTCGGGCAGCCCGGCCAGTTGACCGACGTCGAGCGTACGTACGGCGTTGTCCCTCGGACGTGCGAGCCCTTCGTACAGGGCGTTGGACAACGGCCGTGTCGCGGCGTACGCGGTCCAGTCGCATTCGCCGACCACGATCTGCGGAACGGGGGTGTCCAGCAACGTGGCCAAAGCGCGGGCTCCGTCCCGGGGCCGGATGAACACCATTCCCTGCCGCTCGAACGACTGCTTGTGCGCCTCGTCCAGGGCGGCGGCCATGCCGACCTCCGCCCACGGACCCCAGTCGATCGCGGTACCAGGCAGGCCGAGAGCGCAGCGCCAGTGCATGAGCGCGTCCAGAAAGGCGTTGCCCGCGGCGTAGTTGCACTGGCCCGCCTGGCCCAGCACGGCGGAGCTGGATCCGTATCCGATGAAGAACCTGACCTCGGGGAGGTCGGATATCGCCTGGTGCAACAGCCAGCTTCCGTAGACCTTGGCCCGGAAGACCTTGTCGATGTTGTCCCAGTCCTGTGAGTTCACGGGCCGGTCGGAGAGCACACCCGCCGCGTGGACGACACCGCCCAGCGCAGGTCCTTCCTTCGCGAGACTTTTGAACAAGGCGTCGACGGCCGCGGGTTCCGCGATATCCGCGGCGTACACCCGCACACTGACCTGCTCGCCGAGTGTCTGCCTGACCTGTTGGAACTCCTGGTCGTCGGGGGCTCGCCTGCTGACCAGCGCCAGGTGGCGCGCACCGCGGTCCACCAGCGTCCGAGCCGTCAGCAGGCCCAGGCCACCGAGCCCGCCGGTGATGAGGTACGTGTGGTCACCGTCGACCGGCGACTGCCCGGGTTCGGTCGCGATCGGTTCCTCGGTCGCGATCCGCTCCTCGGGGCCGCTCGGGACCAGTCGGCGGACATGGCGCCGACCATCGCGGTAGGCGATCTGGAACTCGTCGGGATCGCTGCTCAGCAACTCCTCGAGCACGGTGGCCGGGTCGCTCTCGCCCACCGGCAGATCCAGGAGAGTCACCCGGTGGTTCGGATACTCGCTCAGCAACACCGCACCGAAGCCCCAGACGCTGGAGGCGGACAGCCGGCTGCCGTCGTCGGCCTCGTCCTGGGGAAACCACTGGCCGCCTCTGGTTACCAGCCACAGCCGCTGATCCGGCCCGAATCCGCAGGTCTCCAGGAGGCCCACCAGCTCCAGCAGCTCGGTGTACTGCCGCTCGCATTCCGCACGCAACCCATCAACACCGAGGCCGGGCACCGCGGCGCACCGCTCGCCCGGCTGCCAGAACCAGCACAGATCGGTCGGCCCCTGCGCGAGCAGATCGGGGAGCTGGGCCAGGTCGGAAGCGAAGGCGAGCGAGGTGCCGGTGCGCTCCGCCTCTTCGGCCAGCGACACGTTCTCTTCCAGACCACTGTGCAGCAGAGCGATACGGCGCCCTGGGACGGGCGCGGCCGAGGCGGGCGCTTCGATCCACCGGGTCTGATAGAACATCCGCCGCCGGGCGACACCGACCGAGGACATCCGCCGCAGTTCCAGGCCGTTCAGTACGCATACGACGCGCCGGCCGTCGTAGAGCACCACATCGGCGACGAAGTCCACATCCGTGGACGGCTGCGCGGGGAGCAGCCGGACCACGCTGCGCAGCCTCGCGCCACGGGGCCGGCTCAGCAACCGGAAGGACCGCAGCCGGACGGGAAGACCGGGCTGGATGATGGTGGCCAGGGTCTGCAGCGCGGAGTCGAGGATCGCCGGGGGGAGGTGTTCGGTGGTCACCCCCGCCGGACCGGTGATCTCTGCCGTCACCAGGTTGTCGCCGCGGCGGGTGAAGGACTCGATGAGACGGAAACGCGGGCCGTAGTCCATACCGGAATCCGCGAAGTCTGCGTACAGCTCGGCGATCCGCTGGTCTCGCTGTTCGTCCCCCGCGTCGGCTCCGGCCAGCTCTTCCAGCAGGTCGGAGCCGTCTTCGAGCGGTACGGCGTCCTGGCCCTCCTTGCCGATGGCCGCGGTGACGTGAAGCCTCTCGATGCCCGCGTCGTCGCTGACGCTGAGGATCTCGATGAGTTCGCCGCCGTCCTCGGTGGTCCTGAGCCGGGTGCGCAGACTGATGGCGTCGTCCGACAGCAGCAGTGGCTCATGAATGCGCATGTCGTCGATCGGAAACCGGGTGTGTCCGTGCACGGCGTCCACCGCGGCGATGAGCAGTTCGATGAACCCCGCTGCCGGGAAGACCACTTGGCCGACGACCATGTGATCCACCAGGTAGTCCGGCCGACCGGCGCTGATCCGATTGGTGAACTCCCTTACGGAGGCGGCGCGTTGCTTCTCGTTCGTGGTCTCGGCGCCCAGCAGAGGGTGATGGGCACTGGCATTGATGTCTTTGCCGAAGTCCGGCAGCCAGTACCGCTTGCGGTCGAAAGAGTAGGTCGGCAGGGTGACCCGCGGCTTCGGCCGGCCCTCGTGGAAACCCCGCCACGACAGGGGCAGTCCCGCCGTGTAGAGCTGGGCGGCGGCTTCGTACGGCGAGCGGTCCTGCTCCGCCGCGGATCCCAAGGACGCCACCCACAGGTGGCGGGAGGCCGTCACACAGGCGCGCCCGGAGTTGATCAGGGCCCGGCCCGGCCCGATCTCCACCATGGCGTGCGGTCCAAGGCCGGCCAGTGTCCGGATGCCACCGGCGAAGTCGACGGGTTCACGGATCAGCCGCGCCCAGTAGGCGGCGGAGCACACCTCGGCCACGTCGGCGATTTCGCCGCTCAGATTGGAAATCAGGGTGATCTCGGGTTCCTGGAACCGCACCTTGGCGATGAGGTCGCGGAACTCCTCCACCACCTCGTCCATCAGCGGTGAGTGAAAGGCATGGGACACCGGGAGCCGCTTGATGCGCAGACCACGCTCGGTCAGCTCGGCGGCCATCGCTTCCAGCGGCTCCGCGCCACCCGACACCACACACTGGTCGGGAGCGTTGAGCGCGGCGAGCGACAGGCCGGGGTACTGGTCGAGCAACGGAGCGATGTCCGCACGCGATGCCCGCACCGCCAGCATCCCGCCCGGTGCCGACACCGACTGCATGAGCCGGGCCCGTGCCGCCACCAGCCCGATCGCGTCCGGAAGCGGGAAGACACCCGCCACGGTGGCCGCGGCCACCTCACCGATGCTGTGCCCGATCACGGTGTCCGGACGGATGCCCCACGACTTCCACAGCTCTGCCAGGGCGTATTCCAGTGTGAACAGCGCGGGCTGGGTGTACCGGGTCTGGTCCAGCAGTTCTGTGGCATGGCCCTCACCGAACATCACATCGCGGACGGGCGGCCCGTCCAGGTGTTCCGAGAAGAGCCGGTCGCATACGTCGACGGTGTCGCGGAAGACCCGGTGGCTCCGGTAGAGCCCGGCCGCCATGCCGGGGTACTGAGAGCCCTGACCGCTGAACAGGAAGGCCACCTTGCGCTGCTGCGGGGTGTCCTCGGTCTCGCGGAGCTGCCGGGCCAGCAGCGCCTCCAGGTCCGCCGGGCCGCCGACGACTCCGGCGATACGCGAGGCGTGATGCGTCCGCAGGACATTGCTCGCGTGGCACAACTCCTCGACGTCGGTGTCCGGATGGTCGGCGAGATAGCGCTGGTACCGCTCCACCTGGAGTCCCAGCGCCTTGCGGGTGCGGGCCGACAGGGTGAACACGGCCGCGCCGGACCGTGGCCGGGCGCTCTCCTCCCGTACCGGGCCGGACGCGGGGGCCTGCTCGATGACCGCGGAGGCGATGGTGCCGGCGAAGCCGAAGGAGTTCACCAGCGCCCTGCGGGTACCGGCCGGCCAGGGTACGGGCTCGCGGGGCACCGCGACGGGAAGCTCATCCCATGCGACATGGGTGGAGGGGATGTCCATGTTCAGATGCGGGTAGATGAACTCCTCGCCCAGTTGCAACACCACCTTGATGATGCCGCTGACACCGGCCGCGGCCTCGGCGTGGCCCAGGTTGGTCTTGCCCGAGGCGACGAAGACCGGGGCGGCGGGGCTGTGCGACTCGGCGAAGACCTTGCCGATCGCCGATAACTCAATGGGATCGCCCAGCGCGGTGCCCGTACCATGCGCCTCGACGTACTGGATGTCCTCAGGCCGCACTGCCGAGTTGAGCAGTGCCGCGCGCATCACCCGCTGCTGGGAGCTTCCGTTGGGCACCGTGAGACCGGCGCCCTCGCCGTCCTGGCGGATCGCCGATCCGCGTACCAGGGCCAGGATCCGGTCGCCGTCCCGCTGGGCGTCGGACAGCCGCTTGAGCGCCAGCGCACCGCACCCTTCGCTGCGGGCGTATCCGTCCGCGCGGTCGTCGAAGGTTTTGCAACGCCCGTCCGGGGCCAGCATGTTGGCATCCGTCGTCACGATGTGCGCCTGCGGGTGGTGGACCAGGTTGACCCCGGCGCACAGGGCGATATCGCACTGCCGCTGCCGCAGGTCCTGCACGGCCGTGTGCAGCGCCACCAGCGACGATGAGCAGGCAGTGTCGAAGCTCGCGCAGGGGCCGTGCCAGCCGAGGACATACGACAGCCGTCCCGAGGCGGCGCTGTGGGCGGTCCCGGTGCCCAGATAGCCGTTGATCGCCTCGTACGGCAGGGTCTCCGCGGCGATCATGTAGTCCGCGGAGCTGATCCCCACATAGACACCGCCGTCGCCGCCGCGCAGCGCGTGCGCGTCGAGCCCCGCGTCCTCCAGCGCCTCCCATGCCGTCTCCAGCAGCAGCCGCTGCTGCGGATCCACGTAGTCGGCCTCTTTCGGCGATATACCGAAGAACGCGGGATCGAACCGGTCGATGCCCTCGAGGAAGCCGCCGCCCCGGGTACGGATCGTGCCCTTCGCGGCCGGGTCGTCGCTCTCGAAGGCGGCGACGTCCCAGCGGTCGGAGGGAATGGGGCCGGTGCCGTCCCGCCCGGAGCGCAGAAACTGCGCCAGTGACTCCCGTGTGTCGTTGCCACCCGGCAGCCGCAGACCGATGCCCACGATGGCGACCGGTTCGTACTTCTCCAGCAGCAGCCGCTGGAGCAGATCTCCGTCAGGGTCGGCGGCCTTCTGCCGACCGCTCTGGCTGCCCATGGGTGTCGTCATGTCGCTCCTGGTATGGGGTGCACGGCCGCTCCGCGGGACTCAGCTGTAGAGGTTCCGCAGAATCTCCTGGACCATCGGCGGCAGCTCCTGAGCGTTCTGTGGTGCGGGCGTGGCGGAGGGCGCGGACGCGGGGACGGTGCCGGGGAACACGTCGGAGAGCACGGTGTCCGCGAGATGATCGGTCAGGCCCTGGGACGTCGGGTGTTCGAACAACGCCTCGATCTCGATCCTCCTGTCCAGCATCCGGGTCAGACGCTGGCGAAGCTCGGTCAGCCGGAGCGAGGTCATGCCCAGGTCGAAGAAGCTGACGTCGGCGCCCGTCTCGGCGTCATCCGGGAGCAGCAGGACCTCTCTGACCTCGGCATCGACCAGGTCCGCCAGCGTCTGCCTGCGGCGCGCCCGGGGGAGCGAGAGCAGCAGATCCACCGCGTTCGCCGGTCCGGTCATCGCGGCGCACCCTGCGGCAGGTTGGTCAGCGCGATCTGGATCTCGCCCGTGCACCGTCCGCCGCCCTCGTCCCAGAACCGGCACTCGCTCTCGATGAGGGCCAACGGCGCCTTGCCCCTCTCGCCGGAGCGCAGCTTGAAGTCGGTGAAGCTCAGCTCGCCGCGGAACTCCTGTCCCCGGATCGCGCGGTGGAATCTGCTGGTGTACCGGGTGATCAGAATGTCGGAGAGCTGGCGCTGCCAGTAGTCGTCGAGTGTCCAGGCGTCGAAGACGGGAGGCAGCCGATTCTGAACGCACTTGGCGATCAAGTAGTAGGCAATCTGGTTGAAGCAGATGTTGAACTCGACCGCGTTGAAGTGGCCGGTGTCGTCGATGTAGCACGACTCGCCGATGCGGAACGCACCGGAGGCGGCGACGGCCTCGTTCTCCAGACGTACCTCCGCGGGGCCGAGATACCGGCAGTTCGTGCGGTAGGGACGCAGCACCCGTTCACGCAGATCCGGGTCGTCGGGGTGTGCCGTGGCGGTTCCGGCGGTCGGCCGAGTGAGGGGGCCGGCCGTCATGTCGTCGTCCCGAAGAAGGGGTGGTCGTCGTGGACGGTCACCCGGTACGAGGTGCTGGGCTCCGGTGTGGGGCTGTGCAGCGCGCGGTGTACGAGGCTGCGGTTGTCCCAGATGAGCAGGTCGCCTTCGGTGAACGTCTGGGTGTGAATGTGCTCGTTGCCGAACGTCGTGTCGAGCTGACCACTGGCCTCGAGCAGCCGGTGCAGCGAGTCGTCCTCGAGCACCCGGCCCTGCTGGTCGTGCAGCTCGCAGGTCAGGGCCTCGCTGACATACAGCACCTCTTCCCCGGTGGCCGGGTGGACGAAGACCGTGGGGTGGATCACTGGCGGGGTCTTCTTCTCGATCTCGTCCACGAGTTCACAGATGGGGCGGTAGACATCGGACGGCCGGATCTTGAAATAGCGCCTCGCGCTGTGCAGTCCCTTGGTCGTCCGTGCCACCGAACGCAGTTCTTCGGGCAGGCCGGCGAACACCTTTCCCATATCGATGTAGTGCGTTCCCCGGTTCGTCTTGGGGACCACTTGTGGGTAGGTCATCGTGATGCCGAACGGCTTGGGCATGAAGGAGTAGTCCGCATGCCAGAACGCACCGGTCTTGGGGACCCCCACCTGCTGTGTCGACTCCGGGGTGCTGGAGGACACGAATATCTCTTCGTGGTCGGGGTGGTGGTACATCGGCTCGTAATAGACCTCGATCGTACCGAGTGCCTTTCCGAGCGCGATGAACTGCTGCGGACTGAGGTGCTGGTCCTTCAGGATGAGTAACTTCTCCTGATAGATCGCATCCTTCAGGTGGAGCACGTCGGATGTCGACAGCGTTTCCACGTCGAACTCGGTGACCGTGGCACCCATTTTCTGGTCGACTTGCGGCGTGATCTGCATAGGAATAATCCGTTCCTCGGCCATTGGGGCCCTGCGACTGGAACCTGTGCCGGTCCGCGAGGTGATGTTTCCATCGCGGTGTCTGCTCGGGCAAGGAGGTCAAGGAAGTTGGCATTTTCATGACGGCGTAGTTCCGGTGCGCTCAGCGCGATAATTACCGGAAGGCAGCATTCTAATATTCCGCGGGTTCCGGATCGACCCGAAGAAGTGGGAATGCCCGATATTCCGTGCATGAATGCGGTTACGGGCAATCGAAAATCCGTACGCGGTCGCCCCTGCTTGGCCCTGGCCGGCGCGTACTGAGCCGCTGGCCCTTCACGCTCCCTTGCGCACCGCGCGGGTGACCTCGCGGCCGATCTCCGGTGTGACGCGACTGTCCGGGACCGGAATGCCCAGCGAAGTGGCGAGGTCCGCGCCATGGAGGTCGACCGCGGACTCCATCAGTTGGGCCAGGTTCGTGATGGCCGAACGGCCTCGGACAACGGCCGCGAGGATCGTTCCGAGTCCTGCCAACCCCAGTGGCCACCAAACGGCTCCCGCGAGGGTATAGAGAGTGCCCCAACCGGCCAGTGACGCAGCCCTGTTGAGCGCGGTCCTTCTCTCCTCCAGCACCGCTCGGGTCTCCTCCGGCAGCACCAACCACAGCCGCGGCCAGCCGAATTCGAGGTCGAGGCCGTACTCGAGCCGGACGCGGATGCTGAGCGCCGCTATGTTGTCGCCCATGTGAGTCGGTCTCGTCGGAGGCGCCAGCGCGATGCGATTGCGCCGGTACGCCAGGTGGGCCAGGACCTCGTCCGGCTGCCCCTGGCGGTACGCCTGTTCATAGCGGTCTTGGGCACCTTCCCAGCGGCGACGGCGCCGACCGGTCAGTGCCTCGCCGGTACGTCCGGGCCATTGGCCGAGCCACAGCCAGTGGACGGCCCTCCCCGCGCCATGTGCCAGCAGCCCCGCACAGACCGACAGCAGCAGGGCACCCAGCAGGGTGGCCGCCAGTTGCTCGCCCGAGGCAGTGCCCTGCTGGAGTTCGGCCACGAACCGCTCGTCGCCGGGCCACGCCCCGAAACGTATCCGCCAGCCCACGGTGACGGCGGCGACAAGGAGGGCCCCGGGGACGACGAGAAGGGAAACCCACTTGCCGGCCAGCTGCTTGGCCAGCTCGTTGAGGAAGGGGGTCACCGGGTGCGCCGCTCCTGCGTCGCCCGCGTCAACGGCTCCTCGAAAATGTGGCATTCGGGCGTCGCCACACCCGGCGCCCGTACCCAGTCGCGGTCGCACCGACCCGCGGGACAGCCGAACAACCCGTCGACTGGGACCCCCGGAGCCACACCGGGCACCCCGACCATCGACCTGGGCCCGACGGCGGGGATACCGAATTGCCGCCCCAACTCGTCGAGTTGTGTCACCGCGCCGATGTCCGTCCGCATCCGGCGTACCAGCTCCGCGACCTCGTCCGCGCGGCCCTGCGCCGCGGCGAGACGACGCAGGAGGGGGAGTGCTTCACACCAGGCCGCGACATCTCCCCGACGTTCCATGCTGCTCCTTGTCGCTGCTGGAGAAGACGCGTCAGCGTCCCGCATGATGGTACGCGCCGCGCTGGGTCGCCACCGTGGGGGATGGATGGGGAAGATGAGGATTTCACCGCTCACGGCGCTGCAGGCACGGGTCGAACGGTTCGTGTCCACCGCCGATCCGCGGCAGGTGCTCGGGCCGGAGGCAGAGGCGGCTGCGGGGCTCCTCGCCGAGTCCCTGCCTACGTCATGGAGCGATGAGGCCGCCCGCGCCCTGGGCTGGTTCCACTGGTTCCGCTGTGTGGCCCAGCAGACCTACGACGGCCCGGACTTCCGCCACGCCCTGGGGCTCTTCCGTCCCCTTTGGGGGCGGATGCCGGACGCGGTGCCGGATGCGATCGGTGCCGTACTCGCTCGGGAATCCGCCACACCGCGGCCGCTCGAAGAGGCCCTGCGGCTCGGCAACGAGGCGGCCGAGCGGGCCACCGCCTTTCGGACCACGGGCGATCCGGCGCAGTTGAGCGAGGCAACCGTGCTGCTCCGGCGCGGTATCGACATGCTGCGGGAGGCCGGAGCCCTGCCGGAGATGCTGCAGATCAACCTGGTGGAAGTCCTCCTGCAGTGGCATGCGGGGGACGAGGATCCCGGCACGCTGGAGGAGGCCGTCAGCTGGGCCTCGCGCACGATCCACTCCCTCGCCCCGGTCGCCGACGAACAGGCCGTACCGCTGCTCGGCCCGTTGGGGGGAAACCTGCTGAACGCCTACCACAGCGGTGCGGGCAGCCGTACGGGAAGAGATCCGCGGCTGCTCTCCCTGGCCGCGGCGGCGTGGGACCGAGTCCAGGAGAAGGCCGCGGACCCGGAGACACGGGTACAGGTCCGGCTCCGATTGGCGGCGGCTCTCATCGAGGGCCATCTGCGCACCCCGTCCGTCGAGTGGGTCCAGCAGGCCGCCGGGTGTGTCGAGCGCGCGACCGAGGAATGCGATCGCGCCGACGCCCGCGCCCACGGCACCCTCAAGACCCTCACCAGCGTCGTACCGCAGCACATCGCCCAGGACCAGCCCGCCCTGCTCCGCGCACGGGCCGGCGTGCTGCGGGCGCTCATCGGACACCACGGATCGAGTGACGGTGAGCGGCGCGCGTACCGGACGGACCTCGGGCTGTGTCTGCGGATGACACACTCCGCCACGGGTGATGTTGCCGCGCTGGACGAGGCAGTGGAGGTCCTGCGGGCCGCGCTCGGCGGTACGGACGGGACGGGGCCCGATGCCGTGAGCCGGATGGTCAGTCTCGCCAACGCCCTCAAGGCGCGGGTACACAACCACGTGACAGGCGGACACGACGCCCGCGGCAGGGACGACGAGGGCGCGCGCGACGACATCGCGGAGGCCGAACGGTGGGCGCGCGGGGCACATCAGGCGGTCCCGGAGGAAGTCGTCCCCTTGTCCTGTCTCGGCAACGTGCTTCGGGAGAAAGCGCTCCTGCTGCGCGATGTGGAGGCCATGCGGGAATCGGCACGCCTCAACCACGCGGCCGTACGGACGCTGGATCCGAGCGATCCGGCCTATATGACGCTGCTGCTGAACACCGGGCTGTCCTACAAGGAGTCGGCAACGGTCACGGGCGATGTCTCCGACGCCGACCATGCGGTGGCCGTGCTGCGGACGGCGGCCGAGCACGTCGAAGCTCACCGCCCCGAGCACATCCCTGTTCGCGTCGAACTGGGGCACGCGCTGATGCTGCGGGCCGAACTGGGCGAGGACCGCGAGGCCCTGGCGCAGGGCAGACAGCTCCTCGAATCGGTGTCCGCGGAACTCCCGGACGGCCATGCCGAGGCGCGCCGCGCACAGCTCAACCTCATGGACTCCTACCGCGTTGAGTTCCAACTCACCCTGGACAGCGCGGCGGTGGAGGAGGCGCTGAGGCTGGCCCGACACCATCTGGAAGACCCCGCACTCGACGATGGCGAGCGGGGCCTGCGACTGGGCAGATGCGCGGGAGCCCTCACCGCCGCGTACAACAACACACAGGACAGAAGGCTCCTCGACGAACTCCTTCCCGTCTGCCGCTCCGCCGTGCGATTCGCCCGGGAAGGCTCCTTCGACCGGTCCCAGTCCCTGTTGGAGCTGGGCGCCTGTCTGGTCTCGGTCTACGAGGTCTCGCGGGACGGCACGGCCCTGCTGGAGGCCATCGACGTACTGGAGGAGGCGGCGTCCGGCCCCGAGACGTGGCGCACGACCCCGGAGGCCATGGCGCGGCTGGCGGAAGCGAGACTGCACCACGCCCGGCAGCTCGCCCCCTTCATGGACCTGGCCCGCAGGGCGCGCGAGAGCAGTCCCCGCATCTTCACCGACCTCTTCGCCGAGCCCTTCACGGCACACGAACGCGAACTTGACGCGATCGTGGACCTCTGCCGTAAGTCTCTGGCGCTGCGCGCCCCAGGCAGCCAAGACCGCTCCGTCTCGCTGTCCTACCTGGCGGTGGCGCTGCTGGGCCGGGCACGGGACCGCGCGTCCGCGGAGGACGCCAGAGAAGCCGCCGAGCTGCTGCGCGAGGCGATCCGGACCGGACGTGCCGATCACCCGGACAGGCCGCTCTGGGGCACCAACCTGGTCGGCGCGCTGCTGGACGTCCACGGGTACGACGGGGAATCGCCGCTTCTGGACGAGGCCGAAGCCGCGGCGCGCGAGTCCATGGCCGCGACGAGCGCGGACGACGTACTGCACGTGCGCGCACTGTTGATGCTCTCCCATGTTCTGGCACGGCGCGACGACGGGGCGGGGGATTCGACCGCGGAGGTGCTCGAACTGAGGCGCCGGGTCTACCGGACCACGCACTTCTCCCTTCCGGAACGTATCGATGCCGCCAAGACGGCGGGTGGTCTCGCCGCGACCATCGGCGACTGGGCAGGCGCGGCGGCAGATTACGAGGCAGCGGTGGACCTCCTGCCACGCCTGGCCGGGCACCGGCTCGACCGATCCGACCGCGAGCTGCTCATCGCCGACGAGTTCCTGCTCGCGTCGCAGGCCGCGGCCTGTGCCCTGCAATTGGGCGATCCCCACCGGGCATTGGACCCCCTTGAGCGGGGGCGGTGCATTCTGCTCGGACAGCTCACCGAGACCCGTAGCGACCTGTCGGATCTGCGTCGGCAAGCACCGGAGCTGGCCGAGGAGTTGAGCTCGCTCGGCGAGGCCATGACGTCCCTCGGTGCGAGCACCGACCATGCTCCGACCCATGCGGCCGGCCCCACGAGGGACGAGCACCGGCTCACAGTCCGCTCCTGGGAGCGCGTACGCGACGAGATCCGCGGACTGCCCGGCTTCGAGAGCTTTCTCCGGCCGGGCGTGCCCGACCTCGGCACCCTGACCGAGCAGGGCCCGGTGGTGGTTGTCAACGTCGCGACCATACGCAGCGACGCGATCGTCCTCTCCGAGGGCACGGCGACATGCGTGCCGTTGCCCCGGGCCGATCTGATGTCCGTAGCCGACCGGTTCACGGCCTTCAGCTCGGCGGTCGGCGTGCTGCACAACCCGCACGAGCCCGCCGAGAAGCGGTGGGAGGCGGGCACGGTCGCCCTGGACACACTCACCTGGCTGTGGGAAGCGGTCGTCGAACCCGTCGTCCGGGCACTGGATCTCACACCTGGCGGTGCCTCCCTTCCCCGGCTGTGGTGGTGCCCCACCGGCCTCCTGAGCCTTCTGCCCCTGCACGCGGCCGGGCAGTACAGCGGCGGTGCCGCACATGGAATCGCCGACTACGTGATGTCGTCGTACACCACCACACTGAACGCACTGCGCCCGAAGGATGCCGCGCACAACAAGTCCAGCCGCTCCCACATCTCCCGTGATCCGCGCCTGCTGGTGGTCGCCACACCGGAAGCGCCCGGGGCAGCGCCGCTGCGACACGCGGCGGCGGATGCGCAGGCGCTCGCCGGGCTGTTCCCCCGGAGTACCGTCCTGACCGGCGAGAACGCCACCAAGCAAGCCGTGCTCCGCGAACTCCCGGAACACACCTGGGCGCACTTCGCCTGCCACACGCGGCCCGGCTTCCTCGGCAGAACGGCCAACGAGCTCGTGCTGCGGGACGGTTCACTGTCGCTGCCGGACATCTCGACACTGTCCCTCGACGCCGAACTCGTCTTCCTTGCCTCGTGCGGATCCGCTGCCGGCTCCTACCAACTTGCCGATGAAGCCCACCATGTCGCCTCGTCGTTCCAGCTCGCGGGCTTCACCCATGTGATCGGCACCCTGTGGGAGGTCGCCGACGGCGACGCCACTGAGTTCACCACGACCTTGTACGGCCTCTTGGCGGAGGGTGTTCCGCCCGCTGAGGCGCTGCACCGCGTGACCCACGACCTGCGCGAGCGCTATCCGCGCAGCCCATGGCTGTGGGCCCCTTATGTGCACATGGGGTCCTGACCGGGCAAGGGGTGGACCGGGGTGAGGAGGTGCGTCCAGCGGGCCCTGCTCACCTCCGAAGCGGGCCGGTGACCGACGGCTCTCCGCCCTGAGTCCATATGGTCAGCAAGTCTCGCAGCCGTGTGGCTCGGGGATCGCCAAGCCGGTCGTAGAGCTGCCACGCCCGCTCGTACGCCTGCCGCGCCTCCTCCCACCGGGACAGCTTCCCAAGGAGCTGAGCGCGGAGGTCGTGCGCGGCGGCTCGCCCCCAGTCGTTGCCTCCCCGGGAATGGCACTCGGCGCTTCGAACCAGGCATTGCACTGCCTGCACCAGGTCACCCTGCTGCTGATGCAGCTGAGCGCGCCGATCCCAGCACAGCCCCTCCCCGACGAGGTCGCCCATCCGGCGATGCAGGGCCAACCCCTCCTTGAACCCGACCTGCGACGCCGTCATGTTCCCCAGCAGACCGTCGGCTTCAGCGAGACTGCATCGCGCCACGGCCTCCCCGTGCGCGTCCCCGGTCTGCCGGAAGGCCTCCAGAGCCCGGCTGAAGTACAAATGTGCCAGCGGGGTGTCCTTTCGGTCGGCGGCGATGAACCCCAAGGCCTCCAGGCACCATGCCTGACCTTGCCGGTCGCCGATGCGGCGGCGCAGCGTCAGGGCCTGGGTGACGTGCTGTTCCGCACGGTCGTAGTAGCCGGACTGACGATATGCCTCCCCCAGATTCATCTCGACCCAGGCCTGATCGCCGGGGCCACCGTACGTCGTGGCCGCCTCCAGCCCGATTGTGTGGCTGGAGATCCACATGCCCCACGGCTTGCGCAGGAGCACCCAGTTCCACAGCCGCCCCGGGATGTGCCACGCCCCCGGAAGCCGGTACCGGGCGGCAAGCCGGCCCATCGGGACAGCGGAGTCCTTCGCCTCTTCATCCAGCCAGGCCCGTGCTTCTTCCGCCGCGGTATCGCTGGTGAAGGTCAGCGGGGTGACTCCGGTGGGAGGCGGATCAAGCGGCGGAACCTCCCGCTGCGGAGCCAATGCCATGTTGGCGGCATCCACACTGAGCGTGTACCAGGACGTCAGCCGGTGGGCTGCCGCGAGCCGCTCGGCGTACGACTCCTGAGCCGCGGCCCGGTCGGCGGCGTACTCCCGCAGCAGATCATGCATCCAGTATCGGTCCAGCCCGGTCTCCTCTACCAAGTGGACGCTTACCAGTCCGTCGAGCAGATCCCGGGTGCGGGCCAGCGAATGCCCGGTCAAGGCGGCCGCGGCGGCCGCGCTGATGGGCGGCCCAGGGTACAGGCCAAGCAGCCGGAACATCCGCGCTGTCTCCCCGTCCAGCGCCTTGTAGGACAGGTCGAACACCTTGCGCACGGCCAGGTCGTCGTTGTCGCGGTCAACCAGGACCTCGAGCCGGTCCTTACCGGACAACTCGTCGGCTACATGGGACAGCGGCCAGCGGGGGTGGGTCGCCAGACGCTCCGCTGTGATCCGCAGAGCCAACGGGAGATACGCACACCGGAACGCCACCGCCCGGGCCACGTCCTCCTCGGCGTTCACTCGCTTCTCTCCGATGACGCCGCGAAGCAGCTCGATCGACTCCTGGGGACCCATCGGCGCCAGGGACAGACGCCGGGCTCCAGCGGTGATGCCCAGCCCGGTCAGGCGCCGCCGACTGGTCACGATCACAGCACAGGAGGCGGAGCCCACCAGCAGTGGCTTCACCTGCTGGGAGTCGAGGGCGTTGTCCAGCACGACCAGGACGTGCCGGTTGGACACCACCGTGCGGAACAGGGCCGACCGCGCTTCAAGATCGTCCGGAACGGACTCCGTTCCCAGGGCGGTCAGAAAGTCCTCAAGCACCTGCAACGGCTCAGCCGGGCGCCCTTGGTGAGAGTGCCCTTGGAGATCGGCGAACAGCACCCCTCCGGGGAACCGGTCGGCTACACGGTGCGCCCACTGGATGGTCAGCGCTGTTTTGCCCGCGCCGGGAGGGCCGTCGATCGCCACCGCCAGCGCCGTACCAGTGCGCTCGGCCTTCGCAATGGCGGCGTCGAGCTCGCTTAACGCATGTGTGCGGCCGACGAAGCCGGCGACCGCAGAAGGTAACTGGGCCGGGCGCAAATGGCTTTGGGCCTCCAGCCGAGCGAGCTTCAGCAGTTTGCCCTCCGCGGCCAGGGCGTCGTCGCAACTGCGGGCCAAGGCCAGAGTGGGCGCGGCCTGCCCTCGTTCAATCCTGCTGAGCCACCCCGGGCTGTAGTGCACTATCTGCGCAAACTGGCGCAGCGACAGCCCCCGCTGGGACCGAAGACGCCGCAAGGCGGAGCTGAACTGCCCGGGCACTGACAAACCATTCCTCTCTGGGAGAATTCTCTGCTCCCATTACCTTTACTCCTGTTCTGAAAATGGGGCCCGTGGCGGGGACGCCGGCCCCAGATGGCGAGGAGTGCCGGAGAACATAGTGAGCCTTTCGCCCCATGATGAACCGATGATCCGCGCACCTGCTCTGTACATTCTGGATCGCTCGATCCTCGCGCATCCGATGGAAAGACCGTGCGATGAGCCTGCCCCCGCCGCCCCCCAGCGTGAGGCGCCTGAGCGAAGCTGCGCGCCTCCACGTTTGCCCTCATCCCTTGCGTGGCGCCAGCACACATCCGAGGTTCCAAGGTGATGCCGCAGTGGCCCCCAGCGAACAACCCGCACGGCAGCGGCATCGTCAACGTCACTGTCACCGGGCTCAATTGGTCAATCGACCGACGAACCTACCAGTAGCCCCATGATGGGTAAACCCCCAGCAGTAAGCAGTCGGAGCGAGCTCGGGGGCGCCGGAATACTCGATTGACCAATCAGTCATGAAGGTGGACCCGCGACAGGGGCGCGGCGGCGCGCGGTCCCGCGGTGTCGGGGTTGCCCCGGGACCGTGCGCCGCTCGCAGGTGGCGGCAGCAGCCGGGGGTGGTGGGGGAACGGGGCGATGGCCAGGTGGCGGCGGCCGGTGGAGTCGGTCATAGCGGCTCGGTGGAAGTCGGTGCGACTGTCCACGTCGCTGACCACCGCTCTCCCAGGAGGTTGCGGCTCCTGCGGGAGGCCAACGCCGAGGTACTTGCGAGCCATGCGCCTGTCGGCATTGACCGGCCCGCAAGTCCTGCCCTGCTTGCGCGGTTAGGGTTTCGATTGGTGAATGAACAGGGAACGCAAGGCCGTACGGTCCACTTTTCTAGCGGGGGTGTACGGAATCTCGTCCAATTGAATGATGCTAGTGGGTCGTTTGTACTTGGCAAGGCGTTGGGCGCAATGCTGATGAATATTCTTCACGTCAAGAGACTTTCCCGCAGCGGGCACGATGAATGATATCGGTTGCTCACCCTTCCGTTGATCAGGTACCCCAATGGTGACGGAGTATGCAACGTGGGGATGCGAGGCTATGACCTCGTCTATCTCGCGCGGGAAGACGTTAAATCCGCCTACCAGGATCATATCCTTCGCGCGGTCGACGATGTACAGATATCCCTCCTCGTCCAGTCGACCGATGTCACCTGTGCGCAACCAGCCGTCGGCAAGTGCCTTTGCTGTATCTTCCGGTCGCCTGTGATAGCCACGGAACATGCGCTGCGGGCTGCGCACCAAGATTTCTCCCAAAGTGTTTACGGGCTGTGGATCTTGGCTTCCTTCCGCAGCGATGCGAACTTCAACATGGGGTGCAGGCCGGCCCACGGAGCCAGCCAGCGCTTCTTCCCCAGGTACCTGGCCTGTGATAGGTGCTACCTCAGTCATGCCATATGCCTCACGAATCTCCACGCCAGTGGCATCTTTCCATTGGCGGAGTACTGAGGGTGGGAAAGGAGCGCCGCCGCCCGGGCAGACACGCAGTTGCCGAAGATCTGCCGAGGCCAGATTCGGGGCAGCCAATAGTCCGCTGTAGATTGCTGCGGGGCCTCCAGAAAATACGCTGACCTTGTATTCTTCCATCGCATCGATCACGGCGCCGGGTTGGAAGCGGGGGAAACTCACGACGCTAGCGCGGCCGTAGACGGGGTTGAGCACGCCCATGAGCAGGCCCCATATGTGGGTCATCGGTGCGACGGTGGCCCATACCTCGGTGTCAACCCGCGTAGGCCAACAGGCTTCCATCGCCTGGACGGTGGCCATGAGCGAGGCGTGGTCGTGGATCACGCCTTTGGGAACTCCTGTCGTTCCTCCTGTGTACATGAGAGTCGCCAAGTCGTTGGCACGAGGACGGTGGCGGTTGTCGATATCCAGTGATGGATCGCTGCGCCAGCAATCAAGCGACAGGTCTGCCGAACCAAGAGTGAACAAGGCAGGCGGTTCACTGGACTCCAGCGCGGCTGTGATGTTGTCCGCACCGGGGCTCGCCACGACAGCGGCCGGGGCGGCGTCAGCCAGCAGCAGCCGCAACTCGGCAGCTGTGTACGCAGGATTGAACAGTGCTACTTGGGTCCGGGCGGTCAGGGCAGCGAAGATGGATACGGCCATTTCAATGCTGTTGGGCAGTACGAGTGCCACAGGCCGGCCGGCCGTGCCTGCCTTGTCCAGGCATGCCGCCAAGCCGGCCACGCACCGCCCATACTCTCGGTAAGTGAGCTGTCCCTCGCCTTGGCGTAGAGCGATGCGATCTGGCACGGTATTGACCGCATCTCGGAAGGCGTCGACGACGGTGGTGTGATCACGCCGTCCGACTCCTACCGCAGACGGTGTTCCCCTGGTGGGCTTCGGTAAGGACATGAGTCCTCCTCCTCCTCCTTGGTATGGGCAGCCCATCAGACTACCGATTCCGCAATCGACTGACACGGATACTGTCAGGACCCTGCCACTGTCGAGCTGACCTGGCCACTTGTGCCCACACCTTGGGGTTTACCGCTCTCGACGGCAGTGGTTAGCTTGTATCAATCGATCGACCTATCGACTCTTTGGGAGGGGGCTTGCGAACAGGGAATCTGATGGGGTGTCCGTTGCGCAAGGTGCGACCGGCGCGGGCTGGAGTGTTTGTCCATGTGGGTCCATGAGCGGCAGGGGTGGGCGCTTGCGCCCGAGCGCGATGGCTTCCTGCTGATCCCTCCAATAGATAGAAGGCATCATGACTGATTTACCTGCCCGTCTCCGTGAGGTTCTGGCTTTGAAAGAGCTGGACCAAGGCCGGCTCGACCCTCGAATATTTCAGGACCCTGAGATTTATGAGCTCGAGTTGGAGAGGATATTCGGGCGGTGTTGGCTCTTCCTCGCACATGAGTCTCAACTCCCCGAGTACGGATCATTTCTCACCACCTGGATGGGGAAGGATAACGTACTGGTTGTTCGGCGGCGGGATAACACGATCGGTGCATACCTGAATAGTTGTCCGCATCGAGCAAACCCTGTAGTCAGAGCTGCGGTCGGAAATGCAAAGACGTTCGTCTGCAACTATCATTGCTGGTCGTTCGATGCCGACGGCAAGTTGAGATCTCTACACGAGGAGAGTGCCTTCGAGCGTACGCCTGGATTCGACCGTTCCGAGCTGGGGCTGCGCCCTGTCGCACAAGTAGACAGTTATAAAGGACTAGTTTTCGGGACACTCGACCCCGCGGCACCCTCGCTGGCTGATTACTTGGGTCCGTTCAGCTATATGATGGACACCGTCCTGGACAACGATCCAGGAGGGACGGAGTTCCTTCCCGGGTCCATCCGCTCTGAAATATCCTGCAACTATAAAATTCCCGCCGAGAACTTCGCGAGCGACGCTCTTCACGCCCGATATACCCATGCGTCCGCTGCGCAAGTGATGCTGGGCCGCCAAGTTCCTCTTCTCGGGGGTCCTGATGCCGAAAGCTTTCAAGTCAATGCCAATGGGCATTGCTGGGAATTCAACCTTGATAAACGAGGTAATGCTGCCACCCTTGGGCAGCCGCTGATCAAGGATTATCTGCGGGGGCATGAGGAGCAGTTCATCGAGCGACTTGGATGGCCTCGCGCTTGGGCGGTCGGCTCCACCAGCTCAGTGACGATCTTCCCGAATTTCTCGTTCCTTCCGGGGCAGAACACCTTTCGTGTCTGGCGGCCGGTGGCTCCCAACCAGACCGTTCTCCACACCTTTGTCCTGGTGAACAAGAACGCTCCCGAGGAAGTCAAGCGCGCATGGCGCATAGGGGCAATGCATACGTTTTCGCCGACCGGTTTGTTCGAGAGTGATGACGTGCCACCCTGGCAGGGTGCGACCGGGTCCCACCAGGGCACCGCCACCAGAAAACACCATTTGTACAGCGCGCTGGGCGGGGGAAGCCGCGTATCACTTCCTGGAGCACCGGAAGGGCTCAACGTTTTTAAGGGGCAGATAAGCGAGGAGAATGCGCGAGCTTACTATAAACGCTGGCGTGCGCTAATGCTCGCCCCCACGTGGGGTGATGTCAGTAGCGACTCAACAACTGCGGAGATGCCGTGAACGAATCTCCTGATATTTCGCAGCGATCCCCTTCGGGTTTCCTGCGATCTCAATTGCCGCAGTCGCCCATGGAAGTACTTGAAATGCTGGCTCTGCAACGAGAGGTGGAGCAATTCCTCTACAAGGAGGCTCGGCTCCTCGACACCGGGAAGTATTTCCAATGGGTGGAGCTGTGTACCGATGATATCCATTATTGGATGCCCGGAATCGAAGACCGCCAGTGCCGGGACCCGGCAGGAGCGTATGGGCCTGAGCGGATGGCCTACTTCGACCATGACAAGAGATTACTCAAGGAGCGCGCACGACACCTTGAACATCCGGCCGCGTGGTCCCAGGACCCTCCGATCCGTCATCTGCACGTCGTCAGTAACGTCGAGGTCATATCTGCCGACGCGCCAAGGAACCTGGAGGTTCACTCCGTTCTGATCCTGTACTCGAGCAGATTCGAGGACGAGCGGCACACCTTGTATACGCGTCGCGAAGATAGGCTGCGACGCGCAAAAGACGGGTCTCTCCGTATTGCTCGCCGCACCATCCTGCTCCAAGACAGCACGTTGCCGGCACCTTCTATCAACACCTTTCTATAGCCGAGTGGAGGAACCGCATGATCAGTAATTCCCCTGCTGCCGGCGGGACGGAGAATCTCCCGCGGATCACCGTGGGTTTAGGGCTCTGGAAAGACCGGCCTGCGCACGAGGCGCTGCATACGGCGGAACTAGCTGATGAGTACGACTTTCCCGAACTGTGGATTGGCGAGAGAGAAACCTATGACACCTTCGCTCTGGCCACAGCGATCGGAAGTTGCACGCAGAGAATCCCACTGACTCTGGGGCCGCTGCCCGTCGCGGTTCGGGACCCGGCAATGATCGCAAGAGGTGCGGCCAGCGTTGCCGCCCTTTCAGGTGGCAGGAAGGTGCGCATCGCGGTGGGGTCCTCCAGCCCCATCATCGTCACGGGGTGGCATGGGCGTGATCACCGGCGACCAGCCAGGGCCATGGGTGAATCCGTGCAGGCCCTCAGGCAGTTTCTTGCCCAAGAGAGGGCGATGGTCGACGGCCAGGTGATCCGGACGCGTGGATATCGATTGCGCCTTCCCGCACCCTCTGGACATCTGACAATGGCTGCTTTCGGGACGCACACCATCCGCGCGGCAGCCCGCCAGGCCGACCGAATGGCAGTGGCTCTCGTCACTGCTGAGACCGCGGCGGAATTGGCCAAGCAACTTGCCAAGGAGTCGGAGGAAGCCCAGCGCCCCCGACCGCAGGTCGCCGCTTGGGTGCCGGTGGCCGCTACCTCGGGAACGGCGGCGCTGCGGCAAGTACGACATATGCTGGCCGATTATCTCAATGCGCCTGGATATAGCGAGATGTTCGCACGTGCTGGATACGGTGACGTGGTTGACTTCGCTCGGAGTACACCACGGCCTCATCGCTCTCAATTGATTGAGGCGGTGCCCTTCGAACTCGTCAAGAAAATCGGGATATTCGGCGATAAGGAGACTGTCCGGCAAGGTCTGCGGGCCTATGGGGCGGCGGTTGACGAAGTCGTTGCGCTGCCTTGTTCTATCCCGGATGACCCAGCTGGTGCGTACACTCTGCAGGTTCTCCAAGCGATTCGGCAGGGAAGGCAATGAGCGGCACCACTCCTGTCGGCCCTTCGCGGGCACGGCCGGCACGTACTTCGAGAGGCGGAAGCCGTGCACGGTCGGAAAAACATCGTCGCGATCTGCTTGACAGTGCGGCAAAGGTTTTCTCTCGACGCGGCTTCCAGGCCGGCACGACGAAAGAGATCGCAGAACTGGCGGGCCTTAGGCAATCAAGCCTTTACTGGTACTTCCGGTCCAAGAAAGATCTGATGAGTGAGATCGCCCATCAGGTATCGACCGATTTCAGCGAGGCTCTGGACGTCGCTTTAGCGGGTGATTGCGCCCCTGAACGGCAGTTGAAGCACATAATAGATGCGTTCGTAGGCTCATTGGTCGTCAATCAGATGACCTTCGGTGTGTACTGGCAAGAGTATTCCTCGATCCCTCCTGAATCTGCGCGGAAGGCTCGTGCTCTGGAACTGGCCTACATCCGTCGAGTTGAGCGTGTCGTCGCGGCGGCTCAACGAGGGGGAGCCCTGCCGGCGCGCCATGATAAACGGATCCTGGCCATGGGAATCCTGGGAATGATGAGCTGGATGCATCGATGGTACCTCCCCGACCGGCACACACCACAACAGGTAGCCGCAGCCTTTTGTGACCTCTTGGGGGTCGGGGCTGGGCGCCGCTACTCATTGAGTGACAAAGAAGATGGTGAGCATCGCGAAAAGCGCCGCAAGCTGCTGGACAGTGCTGCCCAAGTTTTTTTCAGTCGCGGCTTTCAAGCCGGGACGACGGAGGAAATAGCAAGCCGAGCGGGTATGAGTCAGTCGAATTTCTACCACTACTACGACAGCAAAGAACAAATAATGGGAGAGATTGCTGACCGTATGTCGACGGAGTTCACTCAGGCTCTCGACAAAGTGCTCCCTCCTTCGGCCGGGCAGAAACTCAGAAACATTATTGAAGCATTCGTTAATTCTTTGGTCAATAGCCAGGTGGATTTCGCCGTGTATTGGCAGGAATATCGATCGATCCCTCCTGAGTCTGCACGCAAGGCTCGTGCTCTGGAACTGACATTCATTGAGCGCGTTGAGCGTGTTGTCGTAGAAGGACAACGAGAAGGAGTCCTTCCGGCGCAGCATGACGAAAACATTCTGTGCGAGGCCATCTTGGGCATGATGAGTTGGATGCCGCGGTGGTATCGGCGTGACCAGTACACACCGCCGCAAGTTGTTGAAGCTTTCTGTGACCTGATCGGTCTTGAGTCGGTCTGAGGGCCGGGGTCGGCCGCCGCTCTGCTGACATTGTGGAGGCCGGAGGTGTAGTCGGCGGGACGAGGCGGGTAGGGCACCCAGCCGTCGTACGTCCGGAACCGACACGGGCTGATCCGGCAGGGCCGTCCCCGGCTGATGCTTCCGTACGGCTCCTCACCAAGGATTCTTCAAGCTTTCGCCCTTGTGCCAAGTGACACCGTTGAGGTCGTTGACCGTCTGTTCACCCCTGGCACTGCGGATGTGGAGGCTTCCGAATGCACCTCACGAACCGGTTCAGCGACAGTCAGGAGAGGGAACGCTGTGTGCCCTCCTTGCCTGCGCATCTCTGGCCGGTGCTGGAGCAGTTGTTGATAGGAGCGCCCGACGTGACGGCGTGTCGACGGCTGAACATGTCACCGCGTACATTCAGCAGGCGGGTGGCCGAATTGCTCGAATGTCTCGGCGTGCAGACGCGTTTTCAGGGTGGGGCGGAGGCTGTGCGCCGTGGCTTGGTGCCGGCCGGACAGCAGCAGTTGGCAGCCTTCGACCCTTACTCGAGGCTGAACGACACACCGTCAAGCCGGAACTGATCCACCGCGCTCCTGACCCCGTCGAGCGCCCCGATACGGGTGAGCCAGCCGTCTTCGTAGATCGTGGACAGGTACGCGTCGTCGCTGTCAGCCGCCAGGCAGAGAGACAGCCTGGGCGGAGAGATTTCGCCCAGCTCACGGACACACGCGCTCACCACGGCGCCGCTCGATCCGCCCAAACCGATTCCGGTATCCGAGCGGAAGATGCGGCACATGGCGATCGTCGTCGTGTCGGCGACGCGCATGCTCCGGTCATACGAGCTCGGCTTGAGGAACGAGGAGGGCCGGCTGGCACCGATGCCCGGGACCAGCCTGGAGCCGGGCTCGACGGCGGCCGACTGGTCCCGTCCAATGTTGTGGGAGGTGGCGACGGAGGTGGCGGCGTCGACCGCCACCAAGCGGATCGGCAGTCGGAGCAGGCGCATATGAGCAGCGATCCCCGCCAGTGTCCCGCCCGTTGAGACGGCGGCATAGACGGCATCCAGATCCGGGCCGCCCTGGGCCACGATCTCCGGTCCTGTGGTCTGCTGATGCACCATTGGATTGGCGGGGTTTTCGTACTGGTTGGTCCATCGGTAGGCGGGGTTCTTCCGGCACAACTCGGCCACGGCGGCCAGCCGATTGAGCAGGTACCCGCCGTGCCCGTCCGGCTCATTCACCATGTGCAGTCGGGCGCCCGCGGCGTTCAAGCGGCGCAGGGTGGCATCCGGCGTCTTGGGATCGACGACCGCGATCAGGTGGCAGCCCAGTCTGCCCAGCAGTTGAGCCAGCGCGATCCCCAGGTTGCCAGAGGTCGATTCCACCACAACGGATCCGGGTCGCAGCGAACGGCGGGCGTCCAAGGCGCGCAGCAGCCCGAGTGCGGTGCGGTCTTTGACCGATCCAGTGGCATTGCGGGACTCGTGCTTGAGCAACATCCGGTGGAAGCGGCCTCGGTAGGCCACCCTTACCGCGGAAACCGGTGTACGCCTGATCGAGTCCAGCGACATCAGCGGGTTCGTTGTGTTCGACGGGGTCAGTACCACATTAACAAGAATGCTCTCCCGGTGCCTCGACCCAAAGTCTTTGGCGACTTCTGGTCACGAAGGGCACTCCCGCTTGCCTTGTGGGGAGTTCGCAGCCACCATCCAGTTATTTGCGCAGTCAGGCAGGGGGTCGCGGGTGAACGCTTTTTCTATCGAAGTGCAGGACCTGGTCAAGACGTATCCGAAGGGCATCCGGGCGCTGAACGAGCTGACGTTCGCGGTGCCCCAGGGAATTCTTTTCGGTCTGCTCGGCCCGAACGGTGCCGGAAAATCCACGACCGTGAAGATCCTGACGACTCTCTCGCGCGCCGACTCCGGTATCGCGAGGATCGTCGGCCTGGATGTACGCCGCAACCCGGAGCAGGTCCGGCGTGTGATCGGTGTCGTCGGTCAGAAGGCCAGCGCGGATCCGGAGGCGACCGGACGGGAGAACATCGCACTGCAGGGCAAAGTATTCGGCCTAAGCGGCCGTGTGCTTGCCGACCGTGTCACCGAGATGCTGGAGCGGCTTGACCTTGTCGCCGCCGCCGGACGGACGGTGCGCACGTATTCCGGGGGGATGAAACGCCGACTGGACATCGCGATGGGACTTGTGCATCGCCCGCAGGTTTTGTTCCTCGACGAACCGACAACGGGCTTGGATCCCGAGATACGGGCACAGATATGGGACTACCTGTCCCGGCTGGTGCGAGAGGACGGCATCACCATCTTGCTGACCACCCACTACCTGGAGGAGGCGGATCAGCTCGCCGGTCTCCTCGCCATCGTGGACCGGGGAAGGGTCGTCGCTACCGGTACCCCGAGTGAGCTCAAGGAGCGTATGCGAGCGGATACGCTGCACGTCAAAATGGGAGCATTACCGCTCAACGGCGAGATCGACCGAGCGCTCACCGGCCTGCCCGATATCAGTGAGTACAGCGTTACTGGCGACCGGCTGAAACTGCGCATCGAGAATGGCGCCGTGGCTATCACATCCGTGCTTGCCTCGCTCGAGGGGCACGGGGTAGAGGTGGCCTCCGCCACGGTCAGCCGTCCCTCGCTCGACGACGTATATCTCAGGTACACCGGCCGGTTGTTCGACGCGGACAGCGAGGTGTCCCAGTGATCGACGCAGTGGTCCACATGGGTTATATGACGCAGCGGCATATGATGTCCCTGCTCCGACAGCCGGTGCTTGTCGTGACGAAAGTGGTGGAGCCTTTCCTCTGGTTTGCGCTCTTCGCAGCTGTGTTCCACCGTGTGGTGGACATTCCGGGTTTCGGCGGCGACTACGTGGACTTCCTGACCCCGGGTGTAGTGGTAACAAGCGCCTTCTTTCCCAGTTGCTGGAATGGCATGTTGATCCTCCAGGACATCGAACGGGGCACCCTCGACCGGCTGCTGGTCACGCCGGTGCGCCGCAGCGCACTGGTGACAGGACCCGTGATGCGTCAGGTGATCAGTGGTTTCGTCCCCGCATTGGTGATCATGGGAGTGGGCCTGCTCCTCGGCGCGCGCTACGAGGGCGGCGTGGTCGGAGTCGCGGTCTTCCTCCTCGCGGTCGCGGCGTTCGGGTTCGCGATCTCGATGTTCTCGAACTTCGTGGCGCTTCTGGTGCGCAAGGAAGAGACGCTGGTCGGGCTGGTCAACTTCAGCATGATGCCGCTGACATTCCTGTCCACGACATTCATGCCGGACCATCTCGTTCCCGGCTGGGTCTCGGCCGTCGCTCGATGCAACCCCGTCAACTGGGCAGTCGAGGTGGGGAGGCAGACATTGGGAGACGGTCCGGACTGGGGTCTCGTGTTCATTCGCCTCGGTCTGCTGACCGGACTGGGAATGTTGCTGATGTCGGCGGCCGTCCGGGCCCTGGGGGCCTATCAGCGAGACGCATGATTTCGACCGTTACGGCCCACCGTCTGCGCTCGATTGACAATTACTCGCCAGGTTGCTTGAAATGTGTTGTCCGTGCACCCGCCCTGCCTCCATATTCATTCCTGTGCATCAACCTCTTCTTTCGATCAGAGATCTGAGCGACGCTGAACTCCGCTACCTGATCCGCAGGGGCGCCTGGTTCGCCGGACGATCGGGCCCCGCGCATCGACCGCTCGCCGGAAAGGTGATCGGCTCGTTCTTCACGAAAACCTCGACCCGTACCCGGACGGCCTTCGCAAGCGCGGCGTTCAGACTGGGTGCGGGCCATATTTCCTATGGGCCCGATGAACTGCAGCTGGCCACCGGCGAATCGATAGAGGATACGTTGCGCGTCTTCGCCGGCATGCTGGACGGACTGGTGGTGCGTACTGCCGGAGATCCCGGCGAGCTGCGGGCGTTGGCGGACCAGCGGCGCATGGCGGTCATCAACGCGATGACCGCGGACGAACACCCCACTCAGGCCATCGCCGATCTCACCACCCTCCAGCTGCGATTCGGAAGGATCAGCGGACTGCGCATCCTCTACGTCGGGGAGGGGAACAACACCGCTGCCGCGCTTGCGCTAGCGCTGACGCGCTTCCCCGACGTCGAACTCTGCTGTGCCACGCCGCCCGGTTACGGGATTGACCAGAAAATCTTCAGAGAAGCGCAGGCGCAGGCTGCCGGTCACGGCAGCAGCATCACGGAATGCCACGATCTTACTGCGGCGATGACCGAGGCTGACGTCGTCTATGCCACGCGCTGGCAGACCACCGGCACGTCGAAGGCGGACCCGAACTGGCGATCGCTGTTCGCGCCGTTTCAGGTGAATGCGGAGCTGATGGCCCGTCGTCCTGATGCGGTATTCATGCACGATTTACCGGCTCACCGAGGCGAAGACGTGACTGATGCGGTCCTCGAGGGGCCGTCGAGCATCGCCTTCCAGCAGGCCGAGAACAAACTTTACAGCGCCATGGCGGTGCTGGAGTGGTGCGTCCTCGGCGAGTCTTTTGCAGAGATGAATCACGAGGGAGAGCGGAATTGATTTATGAGCTGCGCGACGATCACATCGCGATTATCGGTCTGGCCGGACGGTTTCCGGGCGCCCGGGACGTTCGGGAGTACTGGCAGAATCTGATGAACGGCGTCGATTCCATCAGTACGCTGACGGACGACGAACTCCGTGCCAGGGGCGTGGCCGAGCGGGAAATCAACCATCCCAACTACATCAAGGCCGCCGCGCTCATCGAGGGCATGGCCGACTTCGACGCCGCATTCTTCGGCTTCACCCCCCTTGAAGCGAAGATACGTGACCCGCAGGCCCGCCTCTTCCTGGAGACGTGCCACGCCGCGCTGGAGGATGCCGGCTGGGTTCTCTCCGAAGGGGACGGTGTGGTCGGGGTGTTCGGTGGCGGCGCGAACGACCTGTATGGCGAGCACTACGTCAAACGCAACCGTGCCATCCGGCAGGCCGCCGGGGAGATGGGCATCGACGTCAGCAACCACCCGGACTACCTGGCCACCGGAGTCGCCTATCGCCTCGGCCTTCAGGGGCCTGCGGTGAATGTGATGACGGCATGTTCCACTTCCCTGGTGGCCGTCCACCTCGCCTGCCAGTCACTCCGCCTCGGTGACTGCGATCTGGCCCTGGCCGGCGGCGTAGAGGTGGAACTTCCCTACGGAGCCGGTCATACCTGGATCGAAGGGAGCATCTTTGCCAAGGGCGGCCGGTGCCGCGCGTTCGACGCCAAGGCCGACGGCACCCTCTTCGGCACGGGTGTCGGCGTGGTCACGCTCAAGCGACTGGCCGACGCCAGGGCGGACGGCGACCACATCTATGCGGTCATCCGTGGCTCCGCGGTCAACAACGACGGCTCCGCACGGGTGGGGTTCACGGCGCCGGGCGTGGAGGGGCAGACAAAGCTGATCACTGAGGCCCTCGCCGCTGCTGAGGTGACTCCCGACACCATCAGCTACGTCGAGGCCCACGGCACCGGCACGCTGGTAGGCGACCCCATCGAGGTGGCCGGCCTGACCCGCGCCTACCACGCGGCCGGCACGACGGCCGCTCAGTTCTGTGCCATCTCCTCCGTGAAGTCCAACATCGGTCACCTCGGGCCCGCTGCGGGTGCCGCAGGACTGATCAAGGCGTGCCTGGCCTTCGAGCACGGTGAATTGCCGCCGAGCATCCACTTCGACGAGCCCAACCCGGCGATCGACTTCGCCAACACCCCCTTTTTCGTCCATACCGAGCCGCGCCCATGGGCCCGCGGCGACCAGCCACGCCGGGCGGGGGTGAGCTCGTTCGGCATTGGCGGGACCAACGCTCACCTCATCCTGGAGGAACCTCCCGCCGAGATTCCCATGACACTGGACGGCGATGACGAACCGGATGGCGAGTGGCACATCCTCCCCGTCTCCGCCCGCACACCTGCCGCACTGGACCAGGCCGCCCTGCGCATGGCAGAGCATCTGAAGGCGCACCAAGACCTCTCGGTGGCTGATGTCGCCCATTCCCTCCAGACCGGCCGAGTGGCGCATCGTTACCGCAGGGCCGCGGTGGCCCGAGGGACCGCCGATGGCGCTGGTGCGCTGAGCGTCGCGGGTGGGCCGAGGCTGATCACAAACCAGGAGCCCGCCCGCCCCCGGACGGTGGCCTTCATGCTCCCCGGCCAGGGCTCCCAGTATGTCGGTATGGGCCGCGATCTCTACGCACACCACCCAGGCTTCCGCTACGACGTGACGGAGTGCGCGGAACTACTCCAGCCCGCCCTCGGGTTCGACCTGCGCGGTGTGCTGTTTCCCCCGGACGGTCAGAAGGGGCAGCAGGCAGAGGCGGCGGAATTGCTCGCCCAGACCCGGGTGACCCAGCCCGCGCTGTTCGTGATCGAGTACGCGATGGCCAGGCTGCTCATGTCATGGGGCATCCGGCCGGAGGGCATGATCGGCCACAGTGTCGGGGAACTGGTCGCCGCCACCCTCGCCGAAGTGTTTTCGCTGTACGACGCGCTCGACCTGGTGGCGGCCCGCGGTGAACTGATGCAGGCCATGCCACCCGGCGCCATGATGGCTGTCCCGATGCCGGAGCAGTTGCTGCGTCCTTACCTCTTTGAGGACGTGGAGATAACGGCCGTGAACGGGCCGAACCTGACTACGGTCGCCGGACCGTCGGCAGCCCTCGACTCGCTGGCCGAAGCACTCGGCGGGCAGGGCGTGCAGAGTCGCCCGCTGCACACGTCGCATGCCTTCCACTCCGCCATGATGGAGCCGGTCGTCCCGCTCTTCCGCGAGGCCGTGGCCAAGGTCACCCTTTCCCGCCCTGTGATTCCCTTTGTCTCCAACATCACCGGAACCTGGATCACCGATGAGCAGGCCACCGATCCCGGGTACTGGGCCGAGCAGTTGCGTCGGCCCGTCCGCTTCGCTGACGGGCTCAGCACGCTCGCCGGCCGTGAGAATCTCGCCCTGGCGGAGGTCGGGCCAGGGGGGAGCCTGACGTCGATGGCCCGGCAGTGCCTGCGCGGCCAGGGCTTCCCGATCGTGCCCACCATGCACCGCCCGCGCGCCGAGGCCGATGACAGGGCGGTACTGGCCGAAGCGGGCGCCCGGCTGTGGACTGCCGGCGTCGAGCTGGACTGGCGGGCCATGCGGGCCGCGGCAGGCTGTCGGCCGGGGCGCACGGTGTCGCTGCCCGGGTACCCCTATGAGCGGCAGCGGTTCTGGGTCGATCCCGATCCGGAGTGGAGCGCGGAGCGCGGCGCGAAGGAAGCCTCGGCCGTGGACGTCACCCGAGTACTGCCGATTGAGGAGGCTTTCTTCTCTCCGGTCTGGAGGGAGGCGGCGCTGCCGCCTGGCAGGCCCGCTCCGGACCCCGACCGTCGCTGGCTGGTGCTCAGCCCCGGACACGGGCCGCTCGAAGCGCTTGCCCAGGCGTTGCGTGCTGCCGGTGTGCCGGTCACCACGGCCGAGCCAGGTGCGGACTTCGAGGTGCTTGATGGCGACCGTGTGCGCCTGCGGCCCGCGCATCGGGCAGACTTCGAGGCGCTGCTCGACCGGTTCGCGGACACGGCCTACCCAACCCATGTGATTCACGGCTGGACGGCAACGGCCGCGCCGCCCGAAGCTCTCGACAACGACCACATCCGCGCGGTCACAGACTCCGGGTTCTATGCCCTGACGTATCTCGCGCAGGCCATCGACCGCAGGAGGTCCGACGACCCCGTGGAGATCACGGTCATCAGCGCCGGTCTCCAGCAGGTGTCCGGTGACGAGGACACAGACCCGATCAAGGCCCTGATAGTCGGCCCGATGCACGGCATCAACCGGGAGATGTCCGGGGTCAGCTGCCGGATCGTGGACATCCACCCTTCGCCCGCGCTGCCGGAACACGTATCGGCCGATCAGTTGCTCGCCGAGATCCACACCCGTACTGACGAGACGCAGGTGGCCTGGCGCGGCTGTAAGCGTTGGACCTGGGCGCATGAGAAGTTGCCGAGTACGGTGCGGCCCGACAAGCCTGCCGTACTGACGGAACGGGGCGTCTACCTGATCACCGGCGGACTCGGGGGCATCGGTCTGATCGTCGCGCATTACCTCGCCCGCGTTGTGGGCGCGCGGCTGGTATTGGTCGGTCGCTCGCCGTTCCCTGAGCGTTCGGCGTGGGAGGACATCGCCGGAAACGAGGAGGCCGACCCGCGCCGCCGTGACCAGATCCGGCGCCTGCTCGACATCGAGGCGGTCGGCGGCGAGGTCATGGTCGCCTCTTGCGACGTCACGGACGAGGCGCAGCTGCGCGCCGTCGCGGCGGCCGCCCGCGACCGTTTCGGTTCCATCGACGGCGTCTTTCACTCCGCAGCGGTGTCGGCCGGCGGGATGCTCACGGTCAAGACCTGTGAGGATATGGAACGAGTGCTCGGGCCGAAGGTTGCCGGCACGCTCGCCCTGCACAGGGTGCTGGGCAGCCAGGGCGCCTTCCTCGTGCTGTTCTCCTCCATCGACGCGGTGGTCGGCAACTTTGGCTTGTCCGATTACTGCGGTGCCAACAACTTCCTCGACGCCTTCGCCCGCCGTGCCGCGGCGCGCGGCGAGCCGGTGCTTTCCGTCGGCTGGGGTGTGTGGGGAGAGGTCGGCATGGCCGAGGACACCGAGACAGCGGTACCCGCGCTCTTCCGTGACCTCCAGCGGGGGGTTCGTTCGGAGGATGTGGACCTCACCCTGCTGGACCGGCGGGTCCACGACCGCACCTCGGACATCATCTACTCCACCACGCTCGACCCCGACGCGCACTGGGTTCTCACGGACCACCGGATAGCGGGGCGCGCTGTGCTGCCGGGTACCTACTGCCTGGAGGTTGTTCACGAGGCGTTCAGCGCCGCGGTCGGTGGCGACACGGTGGAGATCAGCGACATCGTCTTCTTCGGCCCCATCGCCATTCCCGACCAGCGTGAGCTGCGCGTCGTGCTACGCGAGAACGGTGACGGTTACGACGTCACCATCCTCACGAGTCCCTTGACCGGTCCGCCGAAGTGGACAGAACACGTCGCCGGGCGGGTGCGGGCCGTGAGTTTGGACCCGGCGCCGCGCCATGACCTCAAGGGGCTCCAGGAGGCCTGCGACGCAATCGAGTTCGACCAATCCGGCCAGCAGAGTTCGGGAATCGTGGCCTTCGGCGACCACTGGGACAACGTCGGTGTCGTCCGAGTCGGCAAGGGCCAGGAGATCGCCGAGCTGAGCCTGAAGGCGGCGCATCATGAGGAGTGCGACCAGTACACACTCCACCCCTCGCTCCTTGACGACGCCGTCTCCAACGCCCAGTACCTGCCCATCGAGGGTGATGAGCGCTATCTGCCGTTCGCTTACGAGAAGGTGCTGGTGCGGCGGGCGCTGCCGCCAAGGATCCACTCGCACATCCGGCACCTCGATTCCGCCGACGGCCAGATCATCAGCTCCGACGTGACGCTGATGGACGACGACGGACAGGAATTGGTCCGCATCGAGGGCTACTCCATCAGGAGGGTCGACCCCGAGAGCATCACCGCGACCGTACGGGCTCACGCCGGCGCGGCGGAGGTGGCCGAGGTGTCGGCGGTCGGCAAACCCCGCGAGGAGCGCCAGACGTACTCCTGGTCGATCACACCGGATTTCGGTTTGGACGCGCTGGGCCGTCTGCTCGACGGCTGGCCGCGACCGCATGTGGTGGTATCGCGCGAGGAGCTCGCCTCCGGTATTCGCCGCATCGCGGGTGTCACCAGCGAGGTCCTGGAACAGGAACTCTCCGACGCCGAGCTGGGGCAGAGCGTCGAGCGGTTCGTCGACACGCCCTTCGTGGAGCCCGAGACGGAGGTGCAGCGGCTGCTGGCATCGCTGAGCGCCGAGTCGCTGGGTGTGGACGCCATGGGCATCGACGACGACTTCTTCGAGCTCGGTGGCAACTCGTTGGTCGCTGTTCAGCTGGGTACGCGGATCCGCAGCCGCTTCAAAATCGAACTGCCGGTGGGGGTGATCTTCGAGCAGCCGACGGTCCGAAAGCTGGCCGAGCATGTCGAGGCCGTTCTGCTGGACAAGGTCGCGTCTCTCTCCGACGACGAGGCGGCCCAGATGCTCGCGTTGACAGAAGGGCAGTGACGGCGAGAGTGACGACCGTGGACGCGAACTGTCCACCGGAGCCGTGGACGATTTTTGCCGGCTTTGAGCCCTCGGCCAGACTGCGCCTGCTGTGCTTCCCGTTCGCGGGCGGCGGGGCTTCGACCTATCGCGCATGGGGCGCCGACCTGGCCGGCTCCGGGGTCGAGGTGTGGCCCGTACAGCTCCCGGGCCGGGAGAACCGGCGGCGGGAGCCGCCCGTCGACGATCTGGGGGTGCTCGTCCAGCAGTTGGCGGACGCCTTCGGACCTTGCCTCGGCCGGACGCCCTACGCACTGTTCGGGCACAGCCTCGGCGCCCTCATCGCTTATGAGTTCGCTCGTGAGTTGCGCCGCCGGGGCCTGCCGGAACCGGTGCGGCTGATCGCCTCAGCGCACCGAGCGCCGTCCCGACCGGATCTCGGGGCGCCGATGCACGATATGCCGCATGCGCAATTCATAGAGCGGCTACGGGAGGTCGGGGCCCTGCCGGAGCAGATGCTGCGCGAGCCGGATCTGCTGGACCTGCTGGTCCCCAAGTTCCGCGCGGACTTCGCGTTGTCCGAGCGGTACCGGTGGGAGCCGGGGAAGGCGCTCGATTGCCCGCTCACCGTACTGGGAGGCCGTGCCGACACCCTGCCGGAGCATGAGCTATGGGCGTGGGAAACCATGACGACCGGCCCGTTCCAGGTGACCCTGCTGCAAGGCGACCACTTCTATCTGCTCAACGAGTCCCGGCGACCGACCATCGAGACGGTGGACGCGCTGCTGTCACCGGTCGACGCTGACGATTAGCCAGGAAAACAGCGCCCGGTGGGCCCGGAGGCGAGCAGCCTCCGGG
>NZ_JBHWES010000071.1:0-63676 GCF_042734105.1 Streptomyces sp. NPDC059679
CGCGTGAGCCGAATGTCGCGAGACGGTCGCCGTACTGGCACCGCCCCGTCGCCGGCCGACCGGCATCGGCCGGCCTGAGCTCGAATCCGGGCCTGGCCAACGCCGCGACGTGGCCCCCGATGCGCTCTCCCAGGTGCTCAACGCACAGCGCGCGCTGGGCAGTCAATCGCGCTTCGAGATCCATGCCGCCATCCCACCACGGAGCGGGGCGGTGTCCGGGGCGTCAGCCGGTTTTGGACAGCAGATGCGGTGCGTGCGTCGCGACCGCTTCCATCAGCTGCTTCTTCGACGGGTTCACCATCGCCCGCCCCGCCACGGTCACGGTCGGCACCGTCTCGTTCCCGTCCGCGACCGAGCGGACGAACGCTGCCGCTTCGGGATCCCTCCAGATGTTCACCTTCGTATACCGCAGCCGCGTAAAGCGCAGCCGCAGGCGCAGCTTCATGCAGTACGGGCACATGGGCCGCCAGTAGACGACCACGCCGTCCTGGTCCTCGGCCACTGATCTTCCTCTCCGCCGCATCGGCCGGAAGGCCGTTGAGACGAGTGTGCCAGGCCGCCGATCTCAGGAGCGTTGCAGGGACGAGAGGCCCCACAATTCCGCGATGCGCCCGTCGCGCACGCGGAAGATCTCCAGCATGGTCGACGGCTGTTGTCCGGGCACGCCGCGCACGCTGGTGCGGACGGCGGCCTTGTCTCCCTCGACGACCATGTCCTCGACGACGACCTCGGCTTCGGGGAACGCCTCGTGGAATCGCTGCCACGCCCGTGTGACGCTCTCCTGCCCGGTGGTGTCCAGCGGGTGGCTGTAGAAGTCGGCCGTGAAGATCTCCCGCGCGGCGGCGTGGTCGTGGGCGTTGAACGCCGCATACATACGCCGGGCCGCGGCCCGTACATCATCCGTCATGGGTTCTCCGGTTCGGTCACGTTCGCGCGGATGCGCCGTAGGGCGCCCAGCACGATCTCCTGCTCCTGTGCGGTGACTCCGCCGAGCAGCCGCTCCTGGTACGCCTGGTGTGATCGCTCCAAGTCCGCGGCCATCCGCTCGCCGGCGGGCGTCAGCGCGGCCAGGGTGTAGCGGTTGTCCGCCGGATCGAGGCGGCGGCCGGCCAGCCCCTCGGCCTCCAACTCCTTGACGAGCCGGGTCACGCTCGCACCGTCGACGCCCAGCGCCTGCCGCAGGTCGCTGTGGCTGGTCTCGCCCTCGCGCCGCAGCCGGATCAGTATCTGCACTCGCTGGGCGCTCATCCCCACATGCCGGGCGAATGCCTGCCGCAGCTCCGCGCAGGCACCGCCGAGCTCCCGGAAGAACCTGTCCTCGGACGTCTCTTCACGCACGCTCTCTTTATATGCTCAACTCTTGATGAGACCAAGAGAAGCCCGGGTCCTCCGCGAAAACCAGTGGCCAGCTTGGTGCGTACCAATTAGCTTGCGCGCTCGTGACCGAAGCTTCGAAGGCCCAAGGGCTGTTCTCCCGGACGTACGCGGCCGCCACCGCCAGTTTCGCGGCGGTGATGTTCCTGACCGGGTTCGCCGCGCTCGCCGTGATGCCGACCCTGCCGACCGCGGCCCGGGACCTGGATGGGGTGTCGCTGTTTCCCGTGGTCGCGGGGTGCTTTGTGACGGCGAGTCTGCTGGGCGGGGTGCTGGGCGGTCACTGGGCGGACCGTTCGGGGGCGCGCAGGCCGTTGGCGGCGGGGGTGGGGCTCACGGTGGTCACCTTGTTGGTCTCGGGGGCCAGCGTCTCCGTCTGGCAGCTCGCGGCCGGGCGCTTCCTGGACGGGCTGGCCGCGGGGATGGTCGCGGTATCGGTCGACGCCGCCATCGGGCAGGCGTACCCGGAGCGGCTGCGGCCGCGCGCGCTGGCCCTGATGAGCTCGTGCTGGATCATCCCCTCGCTGGCGGGCCCGCCGCTGGCCGGGCTGGTGTCGGAGTGGTGGTCCTGGCGGGTGGTGTTCTTCGGGCTGGCGGCGGCGACCCTGCTGCCGGCGCTGGCGCTGGTGGTCGTGTTGCGCGGCGCTGCCCTGCCGGGGGCGGCGCCGTCGGACGGCCACCCGTCGCGCCCGCCGCTGCTGATCGCGGCGGCGGTGAGCCTGGGCGCGGCGCTGGGGCAGTACGGGGTGTCGGGCTGGGACGTGCGCCATCTGCTGTTCGTGGGCGCGGGGTTGGGGTTGCTGGTGGTGTTCGCACCGCGGCTGTTGCCCTCGGGTACGTGGAGCGCCGCGCGCGGGCTGCCGACGACGGTGTTGCTGCGCGGGTTGTCGTCGGGCACGTACTTCACGGTCGAGGCGCTGGTCCCCCTGATGCTGATCAATGAACGGCACGCGCCCGCGGTGTTGATCGGGCTGGCCTTCACGGGTGCCGCCGTGATGTGGGCGGCCGCCTCATGGGTGCAGGGGCGGCTGCTGGAGAACCGGCCCCGGCATCTGCTGGTCGCCGCCGGGGCGTTGGTGATGGCGGTGGCGGTCGGGCTCGCCGTCGTAGGGACGTTCGCCAGGGGGCCGGTGCTCATCGCCGTTTCCGCCATGCCCGTGGCGGCCGTCGGCATGGGGCTGCTGGCCCCGTCCCTGACCGTGTTGTCGCTCTCGCACAGCCCGTCCGGCCGGCTGGGCCACACCAGCAGCGCGATGCAGACCAGCCAGAACCTCGGCCAGGTCACCGTGATGGCCCTGGCCTTTGCCGCGCTCAACACCTGCGTGGCGATGGGCGCCTCCGCGACGGCCGGTTACGGGGCCGCCTTCGGGCTGCTGTTCCTGCCGCCCCTGGTGATCGCCCTGCTGGCGGGGCGTGCCCGTAGCACGGGAGGCCGGGTGGTGACCGCCCCAGCCGCGCATGCCGACGAGCTGTCGCTCACAGGCAGCGGTTCCGACTGAGCGATCCCGAGCGCTCGCCCTGCTGGCCGGTTACGGGCATGTGGTGCCCTTACCAGGGCAGCGGTTTACGGTCGTAAAACAGGCCGCCGGTCGTTGTGTCTCCTGAGGGAAGTGTGGCGAGCCAGACCGGCGTGTCAGCTCCCTGCTCCACGCTGCGCGGTGCTCTGGGCCCGCCCATGTCGGTGCGGGTCCAGCCTGGGGATGCGGCGTTGACCAGGACCCCGGTCTCGCGGAGGTCAGCCGCCAGGACACGTGTCAGGGCGCTGACTGCGGCTTTGGAGACACGGTAGGCGGGCTCCTGGCCTTCGGTCATCTCAGTGAGCGATGCGAGGTTGCTGCTCAAGTTGACCACTCGGCCATAGCCTGCCGTAACCATTTGGGGGATGACGGCGTCGGCCACACGCCATGTGCCCAGCAGGTTCGTCTCCCAGGTGTCCTGCACAATCCGGTAGTCCGCGCCGATGGCGCGCTGGGATCCATCGAGGGCGACTCCGGCGTTGTTCACCAGTACATCGATCCGACCTGACCGCTCAATGCCTTGCTGGACGGCATGGTTGATGCTCGTGGGCGAGGTGACGTCGAGTTCCAGGGGCGAAGTTGCCGACCCGAGCGCTCGGCTGACTTCCCGAGCCGCCTCGAGGTCCCGCGCGGCGACGAGAACGCGCAAGCCTCGCTGGACGAGTTGACGGGCGATTTCCGTGCCGAGGCCGCGTGCGGCGCCGGTCACCAGGGCAACACGGGCGTCGGTCATCGTTCAGGCCGCCAATCCGGCCAGCTCGGTGTCCAACGCTGCCACGTGAGGGCTTGAGGAGTATGGCTTCAGTGATGCCCGGAAGGCTTTCACTGACGCGATGCTGCGCCCCGAGTAGGACTTCTGTGCGAGCTGTGCAGCCTGGCCGACAAGGGCACACGCGTAGTCCAGCTGCCCGAATTGGAGCTGCGTGGTGGCGGATCGCACGAGGTAGATAGTGCGGTCTCGTACGTAGGATGGATCTTGGTCGGCCAGAGCGGTGGACAACAATTCTTCAGCGGTGCGGGGCTGTCGCAGGTCGACGAAGCAGGCGCCGGCCTGCGCCTCCAGTTCGGCCCGGTCGAAGTAGTAGACCCATGCCGGGTCGTCACCGCTGCTGGCGTCCGCGAGTTGCAGCATTTGTTCGGCCTGGAGCAGTGCTCGGTTGCATGCCCCAGCGTCGTCAGCTCGTGCGTGTGCACGTGCCTGACGGCTGGCGATCAGAGCTCGGACCCGTGGCGGTGCGGACTGGGCATGCTCCTGGGCGGTGTCGGCGAGGGCGACCCCATCTCGCGGTTCCCCGTACAGCGCCTGCTGGAAGGACAGCCCAGCCAAAACGTTGGCCCCCTGGGCCCGGTCGTCGGCCTGGTGGGCGGCGTGCAGCGCCCCCAGGTAATACCGCTGAGCGGCTGAATGGTGGCCGATGTCGAAAGCGACCCAGCCGGCGAGCTGTCCGAGCTCGGCCGCCACACGGTACAGGCGCCGTTCCAGGCTTTCGGAGTAGGTCGAGCAGTCGATCAGCTCGGTAACCATGCTCAGGTCCGCGCTGACCAAGCGCAATAGATTTCGGCCGCTGAGCCGGTCGTCCATCCTGCGTAGTCCGGGGATGCGTTCCTCGGCCCACGCCACGGTTTCCTCGTCCAGCCGTCCGCCTTTCAGGGCGCCGACGACTCGTTCGGGTTCGTGATTGGCCCAACCCGCCGCTGCGGCGGTCAGGGCGGTGCCACCGACGGTCAGGAATCCTCGGCGGTCGAGCAAAGCGTCCTCCACGGCGTACAGGGCCTGCAGGCATCCTTCTATGGTCCACGGGTAATCACTGGAGATGGCTTCTCCTGCGGGGAGCCATCGAGGCCATGGCAACAGCTGGACCCGCTCGTAGGGAATATCGAGCACATGGGCAAGGGCTCGCTGGGCGTCCGCCTCGGGGGTGACTCCCCGGTTTTCCCACCGCCATGCCTTTTTCCGGCAGCCGTCAGCCAGGGGTACTCCCAGCTTGCGCGCGGATGTGGCGATGACGTCGACGAGGTCTTGCTGACTCCATCCGCGCTGAATCCGTAGGTACGTCAGCGGATGCTTGGTCAAGTTGCATTCCGGGACTGCTGGTTGGGTCATACGGATCCCCTCGCTCGCTGGTATTGACTCTAGAACGACACTGGATTCGAGGCTGGTGGCTCAAATCGCCTGGTGCCCGCGTGAGCTGGGTGTTCACGTATGTGTCTATCCAGGAGCCCACAAGGAGCCCACAGCACAGAGATGCTTCGGCGCATCACGCTGTGCTCGACTAGAGACCTCCCGGAGAACGCGATGGTCGGGTCAGGACCGCGTTCCTGGGCTCCGTAGAAGTACGTCCGGTACTCACCCGGGCGAGTCAGACACCAGACCACTTGCCACATGCAAGACCCCCGCGACGCGACTTGGAGGGAGCGTCCGGGGGCGGTGGCCATCAACCCCTTGGAAGGTTGACGACATGACAAAGGCTATCGCCTGGATCTTCGAAGCGCTGCTACGGCTGGTGTTACCGCCGTCCGGCCGCCACCGCGCCACTGACACTGCCAACGGCCGTCCGACCGGGTGGCACCAGCACGCGCCCACATGCGAGTGGCAGCAGCGGCTGGAGCGCGCCGAGTATCGGCTTGCGCGGCAGCGGCGGCGGGCGCTGCGGCTGGCCGTGCACGGCGTCGATGTCGGGCCGCGCCTGATCCACGGCGTGAAGGTGGCGGCGTAGATGGATTCCCCGATGACGCACCCGCCGGAGCAGGGACAGGACGACGGACCGCAGGGACAGGGCGGGCAGCAGAAGGGCAGCGACGACCGCCCGACCCTTGAGGAACTGTGGCAGCAGTCCGCCGCCCTCGGCGAACAGATCGCCCAGCATCTGGGGCGGGGGTCGACGTGAACCACGCATCGGACAGCAGGTGCGATGCGCCAAGCCCTTGGGGAACGGACACGTTCGCCGTCAAGATGGGCATGGATACGGACGCCGCTGACCCGTACGCGGGCACCCCGTACGAAGGTTCCCCCGAAGGGTGGTGGACGCGGTACGGCGGGGCGCTGGACCTGCGCTCCGGCATCGTGTTCATCCCACCGGGGGCCGACCTGCCGCCGTGCCCGTTCCCGTGCGCCCGATGCCATGCCAAGGGGAAGCGGTGAGCGGCGGGGACTGGACCAAGGTCCTGCCCAGTCTTGCGGTCGGCATGGTGGTCTACGACCGGCGTTACGAAATGCCCGGGACGATCACCGACTTCGACGGGCCCATGGTGTGTCTCACCCGTCCTACGGGCCTCGAATGGCGGTCGCACTGTGCCTCGGTGCGCCCGGCTACCCCGTACGAATGGCGACAGCTACGGGCCATCGCCCGCCTTCACGCCCAGCGCCAACGAGGCATCGCCCCCGCATAAACGCCGCCCCTCGCGCCACCGGCGCCCGAGTTTGCGGTGAGTATCGGACGGCGACACGCCGACGTCACGGCGTGTCTCTGTCTCATACTCACCGCAAAGTCGCCGGGAGCGCTTCGCCAGATCGGTGATCAACCATGGCAGATGGACCCTGGCACGCCGAATGGGCGTTCATCAGTAGGTCCGGCGTCAGCACGGGAGCAGTCGACCGTGCGCGCTATTTCGACATCCGCACAGCCGTATTGAGGGCCGCCGACGACTCGCTGCGAGATCTGTCCCACGGAGGAGCCGCCGGGCGAGACGAGCCCTGGAAACTTCTCGTCGGAGCCCTGTACTCCGAAGCGATGCTGTCCGCCGACGAAACCAGCGCATGGCACTACGAGAGCCCGGACGGCTGGGCGAACGTCACCGTCCGTTTCACGCCGTAGCCATCGCTGTCGCAGCGTAAGGCGGGGGGAGTGAAGGAGGTTTTCGCGCATCAGCGCGGCTAGTCCGCTGAATCATGCAAGCGCGCTTGATTGTTTCTTGGCGTACTGCCACGCTCCCTTCCCGGGACGCACGACAGGGACCCCACACGACGGGAGCGCAGCGTGTCCGATACGGAGGTCGTGCTCGGCGATCTGCTGGCCGAGGGCGAGGAGTTGGACGGCCTGGTGGCCGGGCTCGCGGAGGAGGCGTGGGCCGCGCCGACGCCCGCCGCGGGCTGGACGATCGCGCATCAGATCGCCCATCTCGCCTGGACCGACGAGCGGGCGGCGCAGGCGGCCACGGACCCGGCGGGGTTCGCGGCCGAGGTGCGGAAGGCCGCCGCCTCGCCGGACACGTTCGTGGACGAGGCCGCCGAGGCCGGCGCGGCGCAGCCGCCCGCTGAGTTGCTGCGGCGGTGGCGGGAGGGGCGGGAGCGGCTGCGGCGCGTACTGGCCGGGCAGCCTGCCGGGGCGCGGCTGCCGTGGTACGGGCCGTCGATGAGCGTCGCCTCCATGGCCACTGCCCGGCTGATGGAGACCTGGGCGCACGGGCAGGACGTCGCCGACGCGCTGGGCGTACGCCGCGCGCCCACCGCCCGGCTGCGGCATGTGGCTCGGATCGGCGTACGGGCGCGGGGCTTCGCGTACGCGGTACGGGGTCTTGAGCCGCCCGCCGAGGAGTTCCGGGTCGAACTGCGCGCCCCGGACGGGGAGCTGTGGACGTACGGGCCCGAGGACGCGCCCCAGCGGGTCACCGGGCCCGCGCTGGACTTCTGCCTGTTGGTCACCCAGCGCGCGCATCGTGCGGATGTGGCGGTACGGGCGGAGGGGGCGGACGCGGACCGGTGGCTGGACATCGCCCAGGCCTTCGCCGGCCCGCCCGGCAAGGGCCGGGCCCCGGGGCGGGGCGGCCCTGGTGAGGTCAGGGCTCCGGGCGACGGGCGGCCCATCCAGGGCTCCGACCGGCCCGGCGGCTCTGCGGAGCGCGCAGCCGACGCCCCGCCCGCGGCGGCCCCGCCCTCCGGGCGAGGCGCCGCTGAGGGCGCCGGGGGCCGCGACCCGGGCCGGGCCGAGGGGCGCAACTCGGCTCCCGCCGGGGGCCGTGACCCGGGCAGGGTGGGCCCCGCCGAGGGCCGCAGCCCTGGCCACGCGGCACCCGCCGCGGGCCCCACCCGCCCCCACGGTGCCGCCGAAGCCGGGACCGGTGGCATGGCCCGGGACCTTGGCGGAAGGCTGTCCGCCGGTGGTGGCCCCGAGGCGGCACCCGAGGGCGCCGGGGGCGGCGCGTGACGCCGATGCCCGCACCCCTCCGCATCGGCAACTGCTCCGGCTTCTACGGCGACCGCTTCGACGCCATGCGCGAGATGCTGACCGACGGCCCCCTCGACGTGCTGACCGGCGACTATCTCGCCGAGCTGACCATGCTCATCCTCGGCCGGGAGCGCCAGAAGGACCCGGCGCGCGGCTACGCCACCACCTTCCTCCGCCAGCTCGACGACACCCTGCCGCTCGCCCTGGAGCGCGGCGTGCGGATCGTCAGCAACGCGGGCGGGCTCAACCCGGCCGGGCTCGCGGACGCGATACGTACCGCCGCCGACAAGCAGGGCCTGGCCACTCGCATCGCCCACGTCACCGGCGACGACCTCCGCACCACCCACGACTGGCCGCAGTACACCCTCACTGCCAACGCCTACCTCGGCGGCGCCGGAATCGCAGCCTGTATGCAAGCCGGCGCCGATGTCGTCGTAACCGGGCGGGTGACCGACGCCGCGCTGGTCACCGGGCCCGCCGCCGCGCACTTCGGGTGGCGGGCGGACGACTGGGACGCGCTCGCCGGGGCGGTGGTGGCCGGGCACATTCTGGAGTGCGGGGCCCAGGCCACCGGGGGCAATTACGCCTTCTTCCAAGAGCACGACATACGCCGCCCCGGCTTCCCGCTGGCCGAGATCCACCCCGACGGCTCCTGCGTGATCACCAAACACCCGGGCACGGGCGGCGCGGTGACCGTCGGCACCGTCACCGCCCAGCTCCTCTACGAGACGGCGGGCGCCCGCTACGCCGGGCCGGACGTCACCGCCCGGCTCGACACCGTACGGCTGACCCAGGACGGCCCGGACCGAGTCCGCGTCCACGGGGTGAAGGGCGAGCCGCCTCCGCCGTCGCTCAAGGTGGGCCTCACTCGCATCGGCGGCTGGCGCAACGAGGTCGTCTTCGTGCTCACCGGCCTCGATATCCACCCCAAGGCCGCCCTCGTACGCGACCAGATGGAGACAGCCCTGGCCAAGCGCCGCCCCGCCGAGGTGCGCTGGACCCTCGCCCGTACGGACCACCCGGACGCCGATACCGAAGAGGCCGCGAGCGCCCTGCTCCGCCTCACCGTCCGCGACCCGGATCCCGACACCATCGGCCGGGCGGTCAGCGGCGCAGCGGTCGAGCTGGCGCTGGCCGGATACCCCGGCTTCCATGTCACCGCGCCGCCCGGCAAGGGCTCCCCGTACGGCGTGTTCGAGGCCGCGTACGTGCCCGCCGCCGACGTCCCGCACACCGCCGTGCTCCCCGACGGCACCAGTACGCCCATCCCCGCACCCGTCACCGCCACCCCCCTCGCCCCCGTCCCCGAACCGCCCCTGCCGCCCCCGCTCCCGCCCGGCCGCGCCACCCGCCGTGCCCCGCTCGGCCTGGTCGCCGGGGCCCGTAGCGGGGACAAGGGCGGGGCCGCGAACGTCGGGGTCTGGGCCCGCACCGGCGACGCCTGGCGCTGGCTGGTCCACACCCTCACCACGGACCACTTCCGCGCGCTGCTCCCCGAGACCGAAGGTCTCCCCGTCACCCGCCACACCCTCCCCGCCCTGCGCGCACTCAACTTCGTCGTGGACGGCCTCCTCGGCGAGGGCGTCGCCGCCCAGGCCCGGTTCGATCCGCAGGCCAAGGCCGTCGGCGAGTGGCTGCGCTCGCGTCACCTCGACATACCGGAGGAATTGCTGTGACCGTCCTCGCCTCCGCCCTCGACCCCCACGGCGCCGACTACGCCGCCCACCGCGAGGCGATGCTCACCAAGCTCGCCGAGCTCGAGACCGAGCACGCGAAAGCCCTCGCCGGAGGCGGCGAGAAGTACGTCGCCCGCCACCGCAAGCGCGGCAAGCTCCTCGCCCGCGAGCGCATCGAGTCGCTGCTCGACCCCGACACACCCTTCCTCGAACTCTCCCCGCTCGCGGCCTGGGGCAGCGACTACCCCGTCGGCGCCTCGGTCGTCACCGGCATCGGCGTCATCGAGGGCGTCGAGTGCCTGATCAGCGCCAACGACCCGACCGTACGGGGCGGGGCCAGCAACCCCTGGACCCTCAAGAAGTCCCTGCGCGCCCACGAGATCGCCCGCGCCAACCGCCTCCCGGTCATCAGCCTCGTCGAGTCCGGGGGCGCCGATCTCCCCAGCCAGAAGGAGATCTTCATCCCGGGCGGCGCGATGTTCCGCGATCTGACCCGGCTGTCCGCCGACGGCATTCCCACCATCGCCGTCGTCTTCGGCAACTCCACGGCCGGAGGCGCGTACATCCCCGGGATGTCCGACCACGTGATCATGGTCAGGGAGCGGTCCAAGGTCTTCCTCGGCGGGCCGCCCCTGGTCAAGATGGCCACCGGCGAGGAGAGCGACGACGAATCCCTCGGCGGCGCCGAGATGCACGCCCGCACCTCCGGCCTCGCCGACTACTTCGCCCTCGACGAGCCCGACGCCATCCGCCAGGCCCGCCGCGTCGTCGCCCGCCTCAACTGGCGCAAGGCGCACCCCGACCCGGGCCCCGCCGAGCCGCCGAAACACGACGCCGACGAACTCCTGGGCATCGTCCCCGGCGACCTCAAGACCCCCTTCGACCCCCGCGAGGTCATCGCCCGTATCGTCGACGCCTCAGACTTCGACGAGTTCAAGCCGCGCTACGGCCCCAGCCTCGCCACCGGCTGGGCCACCCTCCACGGCTATCCGATCGGGATCCTCGCCAACGCCCAGGGCGTGCTGTTCTCCGCCGAGTCCCAGAAGGCCGCCCAGTTCATCCAGCTCGCCAACCAGCGGGACATCCCGCTGCTCTTCCTCCACAACACCACCGGCTACATGGTGGGCCGCGAGTACGAGCAGGGCGGGATCATCAAACACGGCGCCATGATGATCAACGCGGTCTCCAACTCCCGCGTCCCCCACCTCTCCGTCCTCATCGGCGCCTCGTACGGCGCCGGCCACTACGGCATGTGCGGCCGGGCCTACGACCCCCGCTTCCTCTTCGCCTGGCCCAGCGCCAAGTCGGCCGTCATGGGACCGCAGCAGCTGGCCGGCGTGCTGTCGATCGTCGCCCGCCAGTCCGCGGCCGCCAAGGGCCGGCCGTACGACGAGGACGCCGACGCCGCCCTCCGCGCCATGGTGGAGCAGCAGATCGAGTCCGAATCGCTGCCCCTGTTCCTCTCCGGGCGGCTGTACGACGACGGCGTCATCGACCCCCGCGACACCCGCACCGTCCTCGGCCTGTGCCTCTCCGCGATCCACACCGCCCCCGTCGAGGGTGCGCGCGGCGGCTTCGGCGTCTTCCGGATGTGAGATGTGAGGAACCCCGTGATACCCGTGATCCGATCCCTCCTCGTCGCCAACCGCGCGGAGATCGCCCGCCGTATCTTCCGCACCTGCCGCGAACTCGGCATCGCCACCGTCGCCGTACACTCCGACCCCGACGCCGCCGCGCCCCATGTACGCGAGGCCGACGCGGCCGTACGGCTCCCGGGCGCCACGCCCGCCGACACGTATCTGCGCGCCGACCTCATCGTGAAGGCCGCCCTCGCGGCCGGGGCCGACGCCGTCCACCCCGGCTACGGTTTCCTCTCCGAGAACGCCGACTTCGCGCGCGCCGTCATCGACGCGGGCCTGCGGTGGATCGGGCCGCCGCCCGAGGCGATCGAGGCCATGGCCTCCAAGACCCGCGCCAAGGACCTCATGCGCGCCGCCGGCGTCCCGCTCCTCGCCCCCGTCGACCCCGGCCAGGCCACGCCCGACGACCTGCCCCTCCTCGTCAAGGCGGCGGCGGGCGGCGGCGGGCGCGGGATGCGCGTGGTCCACGACCTGGCGGCCCTCCCGGCCGAGCTGACCTCCGCCCGCGCGGAGGCGCTGTCCGCCTTCGGCGACGCGGAGGTGTTCCTGGAGCCGTATGTCGAGGGCGCCCGCCATGTCGAGGTGCAGATCCTCGCCGACGCACACGGCGCGGTCCGGTCGCTGGGCACCCGCGACTGCTCCCTCCAGCGCCGCCACCAGAAGGTCATCGAGGAGGCCCCGGCCCCCGGGCTGACCGACGAGCTGCGCCACGCCCTCGACGAGGCGGCGGTCGGCGCGGCGCGCGCGATCGGGTACCGGGGGGCGGGGACGGTGGAGTTCCTGGTGGGGCGGGACGGGCGGCCGTACTTCCTGGAGATGAACACCCGGCTCCAGGTGGAGCACCCGGTGACGGAGTGCGTGTACGGGGTCGACCTGGTCGCGCTGCAACTACGCGTCGCCGAAGGCGAACCCCTGCCCGCCCAGCCGCCCCGGCCCAGCGGCCACGCGGTGGAGGCCCGCCTGTACGCGGAGGACCCGGCGGCGGGTTGGCGCCCGGGGACGGGCACGATGCACCGGCTGGCCGTGGCGGAGGGCCCGGGCCTGCGCATCGACTCGGGGCTCGCCGACGGCGACGACATCACCGTCCACTACGACCCGATGCTCGCCAAGGTCATCGCCTGGGCCCCCACCCGGGCCGAGGCCGTACGCCGCCTCGTGCACGCCCTGGAGCGCGCCCGGCTGCACGGGCCGGTCACCAACCGGGATCTGCTCGTACGCGCCCTGCGCCACACCGAGTTCCAGGACGCCCGTATGGACACGGGCTTCCTCGAACGGCACCTCAAGGAGCTGACCACTGCCACCGACGGGACGACGGCTCCCCTCGCCGCCCTGGCCGCCGCCCTGGCCGACGCGGCACAACGGCCCGCGACCGTGGCCGGGCGGCTCGGCGGGTGGCGCAACGTACCGTCGCAGCCGCAGCTCAAGACCTACCGCTCGGAGCCCGACGGCACCGAACACGAGGTCCGCTACCGCTTGACCCGCGACGGCCTCATAGCCGACGACCATCCGAACACCCGGCTCATCGAGACCGGTCCCCAGCACGTGGTGCTGGAAGTGAACGGCGTAAGGCGCCCGTTCGACGTCGCCGCGTACGGCACACAGGTATGTGTCGACTCACCCCTCGGCGCCCACGCCTTCACCGCCCTGCCCCGCTTCCCCGACCCCACGGCCCGTACCGAACCGGGCTCGCTGCTGGCCCCCATGCCGGGCACGGTCGTGCGCCTCGCCGAGGTGGCGGTCGGCGACCGGGTCGAGGCGGGGCAGCCGATTCTGTGGCTGGAGGCCATGAAGATGGAACACCGGGTCACGGCGCCCGCCGCCGGTGTGCTCTCCGCGCTGCATGCCACCCCGGGCCGGCAGGTCGAGGTCGGGGCGGTATTGGCGCTGGTGGTGGCGGAGGGGGATGAGCCGCCGCCCCGTACACCGCACCGCAACCAGTAGCCCGCCCCCGGGAGGAGCCGCACATGACCCACGACCCGAGCACCAGCCCCCTGATAGACGGCCCCGAACGCACCGCCCTCCGCTCCGCCGTAGCAGCCTTCGCCAAGCGCTACGGCAGCGACGAAAACACAGCCGAGCTGTGGGCCGAGGCCGGCAAGCTCGGCTATCTCGGCGTGAACCTGCCCGAGGAGTACGGCGGCGGAGGCGGCGGCATCGCCGAGCTGTCCGTAGTCCTGGAGGAGTTGGGCGCGGCCGGCTGCCCGCTGCTGATGCTCATCGTCTCGCCCGCGATCTGCGGCACGGTGATCGCCCGCTTCGGTACGGAGGAGCAGAAGCGCGCCTGGCTGCCGGGTCTGGCGAACGGCAGCAAGACGATGGCGTTCGGCATCACGGAGCCCGACGCCGGATCCAACTCGCACCGCATCACGACCACGGCCCGCCGCGCCCCCGACGGCGGTTGGCTGCTGACCGGCCGGAAGGTGTTCATCTCGGGCGTGGACATCTCGGACGCGACGCTGATCGTGGGCCGTACCGAGGACGCGCGCACGGGCAGGCTCAAACCGTGTCTGTTCATCGTGGAGCGCGGGGCACCCGGCTTCTCGTACCGGCACATCCCGATGGAGCTCGCGGCGGCGGAGAAGCAGTTCGAGGTGGTGCTCGACGATGTGCCGCTGCCCGCCGAGGCGCTGGTGGGGGACGAGGACGCGGGGCTGCTGCAGCTGTTCGCGGGGCTCAACCCGGAGCGGATCATGACGGCGGCGTTCGCGCTGGGCATGGGCCGGTACGCGCTGGCGAAGGCCGTGGAGTACGCGCGCGTACGCCAGGTGTGGAAGGAGCCGATCGGCGCGCACCAGGCCGTGGCGCATCCGCTCGCGCAGGCCCATATCGAAGTGGAGCTCGCGCGGTTGATGATGGCCAAGGCGGCCCACCTCTACGACGCGGGCGACGACGCGGGCGCGGGGGAGGCGGCGAACATGGCGAAGTACGCGGCGGGGGAGGCGGCGGTGAAGGCGGTGGACCAGGCGGTGCACACGCTGGGCGGGAACGGCCTGACGGTGGAGTACGGGCTGGCGAAGCTGGTCACGGCCGCACGGGTGGCGCGGATCGCGCCGGTCAGCCGGGAGATGATCCTCAACTTCGTCTCGCACCAGACGCTCGGGCTGCCCAAGTCGTACTGACGTATTGACGCTGACGGACCAGCATTTACGGAGGGACCCGCGATGGCGTGGCGCAGTGAGTACCCGGATGTCCCGCTCTTGGACCTGCCCATCCACGACGCCGTACTGGCACGGGCGAGCACCGAGTTCGGCGAGTTGCCCGCGCTGGTCGACGGGGTGGGCGGCACGGCGCTGAGCTACGCGGAGCTGGACCGCGCCACGCGGCGGCTCGCGGCGGCGTTCGCGGAGGCAGGGGTGCGCCAGGGGGATGTGGTGGCGCTGCACAGCCCCAACTCGGTGCTGTACCCGGTGGTGCTCTACGCCGTGACGCGCGCGGGCGCGGCGGTGACCACGGTGCATCCGCTGGCGACGGCCGACGAGTTCGCGGCGCAGCTGCGCGATGCCAAGGCGGAGTGGATCGTCACCACCTCGGCGCTGCTGGGCGTGGCCCGGCGCGCCGGGGAGCGGGCGGGCGGGGTGCGCGAGGTGTTCGTCTGCGACGCGGCGCCGGGGCACAGGTCGATCGGGGACATGCTGGAGTGCACGGCGCCCGAGCCGGTGGTGGAGATCGACCCGGGCGAGGACGTCGCGGTGCTGCCGTACTCGTCGGGGACGACGGGCACCCCCAAGGGCGTGATGCTGACGCATCGCAACCTGGCCACGAATCTGGCGCAGCTGCATCCGGTGGTGCCGACGGGGCCCGGGGATCGGATCCTGGCGGTGCTGCCGTTCTTCCACATCTACGGTTTGACGGCGCTGGTGAACGCGCCGCTGCGGGAGAGCGCGACGGTGATCGTGCTGCCGCGCTTCGAAGTGGAGAAGTTTCTCGCGGCGATCCAGGAGCACCGGGCGACCGCGCTGTACGTGGCGCCGCCGATCGTGCTGGCCCTCGCCAAACACCCGGCGGTCGCCGGATACGACCTGTCGTCGTTGCGGTATGTGATGAGCGCGGCGGCGCCGCTGGACGCCGAGCTGGCCCAGGCGTGCGCGCGTCGGCTGGGGATCCCGCTGCTGCTGCAGGCGTTCGGGATGACGGAGCTGTCGCCGGGCTGCCATATGGTGCCGCGCCATGCGCGGGACGTACCGCCGGGCACGGTCGGCAAGCTGCTGCCGAGCACCGAGATGCGCATCGTGGAGACGGCGGGGGAGCGGCGGGACCTGGGGGTCGGGGAGGACGGCGAGATCCTGATCCGGGGGCCGCAGGTGATGAAGGGGTATCTGGGCCGGGCGGCGGAGTCGGAGGCGATGGTCGACGCGGAGGGCTGGCTGCGCACGGGCGACGTCGGGCATGTGGACGCCGACGGCTGGCTGTATGTGGTGGACCGGGTCAAGGAACTGATCAAGTACAAGGGGTACCAGGTCGCCCCCGCCGAGCTGGAGGCCGTGCTGCTCGCCCATGAGGCGATCGTGGACGCGGCGGTGGTCGGGGTCCACGACGCGGACGGCAACGAGATCCCCAAGGCGTATGTGGTGCTCGGGCCCGGGGCCGAGCTGTCGGGGGACGAAGTGATCGATTACGTTGCCGGGCGGGTGGCCCCGTACAAGAAGGTGCGCCGTGTGGAGTTCACGGACGTCGTGCCGCGCTCGGCCACCGGCAAGATCCTCAGGCGTGAGCTGCGCGCCAGGGAAGGGAGCACGACGGCCTCATGACGGATGCGCCACCACCTCTCGTACGGCACGCGTACGCACGCGGCATCACCACGCTGACCCTCGATTCGCCGCACAACCGCAACGCGCTCTCCACGCGGCTGGTCGCCGAGCTGAGCGAGGCGCTGGCGGCGGCCGGGCGGGACGCGGGCACGCGGGCGGTGCTGCTGACCCACACCGGCACCACGTTCTGCGCGGGCGCGGATCTGAGCGAGCCGCCCACGCGGTCGGCGGCGCTGAACCTGGTCGCGCTGTTGCGGTCGATCGTGGAGCTGCCGAAGCCGGTGGTGGCCCGGGTGACCGGGCATGTCAGGGCGGGCGGTCTGGGGCTGCTGGGCGCGTGCGACATCGCGGCGGCGGGCGGGGGCGCGAGCTTCGCCTTCACCGAGGCCCGGCTGGGGCTCGCGCCCGCGATGATCTCCATACCGCTGCTGCCCCGGCTGGACCCGCGCGCGGCGGCCCGCTACTACCTGACGGGGGAGCGGTTCGACGCGGCCGAGGCGGCGCGGATCGGCCTGCTCACGCTGGGGGACGGGGCGGCAGACCCGGCGGGAGATGTCGACGAGTTGCTGGCGCCGGTCCTCGACGGGCTGCGGCGCGGCTCCCCGCAGGGGCTCGCCGAGTCCAAGCGGCTGGTCACGGCGGAGGTGCTGGCGGCCTTCGCCCGGGAGACGGACCGGCTGGCGGAGCGGTCCGCGGCGCTGTTCGCCTCGGCCGAGGCCCGCGAGGGCATGACGGCCTTCCTGGAGCGACGGGATCCGGCGTGGGTGTCGGACCTGGCGGAGGGTGACCCGGCGGGGAAAGAACCGGCGGCGGGCGACCCGGCGAGGCAAGACCCGGCGGGGCAAGGCGCGCCCGGCGGCGGGGAGGCGCGGTGACCCCGGCGCGTACCCCACCGAGTACCCCGCCGCGTACCGCGCTGCGCGACCCCAAGCAGGACCGCAGCCGCGCCACCCGCCGGCGGCTGCTGGAGGCCGCCGTGGCCTGCCTGGCCGAGCACGGCTGGACCCGGTCCACGGTGGCGGTGGTGGCCGAGCGGGCCGGGGTGTCGCGGGGCGCGGCCCAGCACCACTTCCCGACCCGCGAGGACCTGTTCACGGCCGCCGTTGAGCACGTCGCCACCGAGCGCTCGGCCGCCGTGCGCGCGCTGCTCTCCCAGGAGCGCCCGGCCCGGGCCGCGGATGTGGTCGAGGTCCTGGTCGATCTGTACACCGGCCCGCTGTTCCGGGCCGCGCTCCAGCTGTGGGTGGTGGCCTCGTACGAGGAACAGCTCGGCGCGCGCGTGGCCGCCCTGGAGACGCGGATCGGCCGGGAGACCCACCGGATGGCGGTGGAGCTCCTGGGCGCCGACGAGAGCGTGCCGGGCGTACGGGAGTCCGTTCAGGGCTTCCTGGACATGGCCCGCGGCCTCGGGCTCGCCAACCTCCTCACCGACGACCGCGCCCGCCGCGACCGGGTGGTGGCGCAGTGGGCGCGGATCCTCGACGGCGCGCTGCGCGCTCCGAACTAGCGGGAGGTGCTAGCGGGAGGCGCTAGCGGGTGGTGTTCCCGAAGCCCTCGATGTCGTGCGGGCTGCGCGGGCCGGGGCCGGTGTAGCGGGCGGAGGGGCGTACGAGGCGGCCGGTGCGCTTCTGCTCCAGGATGTGCGCGCTCCACCCGGCGGTGCGGGCGCAGGTGAACATGGAGGTGAACATGTGCGCCGGGACCTCCGCGAAGTCCAGGACGATGGCTGCCCAGAACTCGACGTTGGTGGCCAGCACCCGGTCCGGCCGCCGGTTGTGCAGCTCGTCCAGGGCCGCCCGCTCCAGCGCCTCGGCGACCTCGAAGCGCGGTGCGCCCAGGTCCCGGGCGGTGCGCCGCAGCACACGGGCGCGCGGGTCCTCGGCGCGGTAGACGCGGTGCCCGAAGCCCATCAGCCGCTCGCCGCGGTCCAGGGCCTGCTTGACGTACGCGGTGGCGTCGCCGGTGCGCTCGATCTCCTCGATCATGTGCAGCACGCGGGAGGGCGCGCCGCCGTGCAGCGGGCCCGACATGGCGCCGACCGCCCCGGAGAGCGCGGCGGCGACATCGGCGCCGGTGGAGGCGATGACGCGGGCGGTGAAGGTCGAGGCGTTCATGCCGTGCTCGGCGGCCGAGGTCCAGTACGCGTCGACGGCGGCGATGTGCTTGGGGTCGGGTTCGCCGCGCCAGCGCCGCATGAAGCGCTCCACGACGGTCTCCGCCTTGTCGATCTCCCGCTGCGGGACCATCGGCAGGCCCTGGCCGCGAGCCGACTGGGCGACGTACGACAGCGCCATCACGGCCGCGCGCGCCAGGTCCTCGCGGGCCTGCGCCTCGTCGATGTCCAGCAGCGGTTTGAGGCCCCAGACGGGCGCGAGCATGGCCAGCGCGGACTGCACATCGACGCGGATGTCGCCGGAGTGGACCGGGATGGGGAACGGCTCGGCCGCGGGCAGACCGGGGTTGAACGCGCCGTCGACCAGCAGCCCCCACACGTTCCCGAAGGAGACATGGCCCACCAGGTCCTCGATGTCCACGCCTCGATAGCGGAGCGCGCCGCCCGCCCTGTCGGGTTCGGCGATCTCCGTCTCGAACGCGATGACTCCTTCTAGTCCGGGTACGAAGTCGGACATCAGGCGGCTCCTCGTGCGCGGCTCGCGGTCCGTACCGGTCACCCTGGTGATGCCCCGTGCGGACGAGTGTCATCCGGCCGCGCCGGGCACGCGACCGTACGGCCTGCGCGATGGGCGATGGTCTGCCACAGTCTGGTCTCTGAGGTACCCCCGGGGAAGCGTGAGAAGCGGCACACGTCCCGTCACCCGCGGAAAGGGTTACCGGGCGACCGGAAGGGGGAGGGGATTCGCCCGTACGGGGCAGTACTTGAGGCGCGGCGTTGATGTTGCAAGATATGCGCGTGCCTCACGTTGACCCGCAATTCTCGGCGCGTCCGGCCGCGCGCACCTACGACCCGGCCGCCATGCGCGAGCACTACCGCGCGGAGGGGATCGCCGAGCGCGAGCTCGCGGCCGATCCGTACGAGCAGTTCACGCGGTGGTTCGAGCAGGCCGTGGCGAGTGGTCTGTTCGAGCCCAACGCCATGGTGGTCTCGACGGCGGACGCCGCCGGGCGGCCCAGCTCCCGCACGGTGCTGATGAAGAGCTTCGACACGCGCGGATTCGTCTTCTACACGAACTACAACTCGCGCAAGGGCCGTGAGCTCACCGAGAACCCGTATGTCTCGCTGCTCTTCCCCTGGCACCCGATCGCCCGCCAGGTCATCATCACCGGCACGGCCCGGCGGACCGGCCGGGACGAGACGGCGGCGTACTTCAGGACCCGGCCGCACGGATCGCAGCTGGGGGCGTGGGCGAGCGCGCAGTCCTCGGTGGTGGGCTCGCGGGAGGAGCTGGACCGGGGGTACGGCGAGCTGGCGGACCGCTATCCGCCGGGGGAGCAGGTGCCGGTGCCGCCGGAGTGGGGCGGCTTCCGGGTGGTGCCCGAGGCGGTGGAGTTCTGGCAGGGCCGGGAGAACCGGCTGCACGACCGGCTGCGGTACGTCCCGGGCCCGGGCGGCGAGGGCTGGCGGGTGGAGCGCCTGAGCCCGTAGCGGGCGGATGGGGGCGGGGGCCCGTGGCGCGACAGAACGTGGCAGAAGCAGGCCGAGAAACGGGGGGAAAACGGGGAAAACGGGGAAAAAAACGCAGACGACCCGTGGGTCTTTCCCCTGCGCCGCGAGGCGCGAGGGGGCCGGTCGGACGTACCGGCGACCCACGGGTCGGGTGACTGCTTGGGATTGGCCGGCTGCGCACTTCTCTCGTGCGCCTGTCCGGCGAATGCGCTGAGCGCGACGACGGACGCTAGCCCGCAGTCACCTCACGCGTCCGGATTTGATACATCTGCCGAACCACCTCCCTTCTCGTGTGCTCCACACCCTAAGAACCGGTCCGCCACACCACAAGTGGATTTCCGGGACGCAACGATTTAGCGGAATCCGGTGTGGCGCGTGTCACGTTCGAGTTGAATGTCACGGCGTGCACCACTGCACGCGGCCGTGGCTGCCAGGTCAACCAGGGGGTGTCCGGTGAGCGCTTCGCGACGTTCCGAGCCCGCACAGCCGGCTCGTGCCGTGCCATCCGCTCCGACGCAGCCGCGAGCCGGCGAGGCCGGGACGCCGGGGCCCGCGGCCGACTCGGAGGACGATTCGGGGCTGCTCGCCGCGCTGCTCGACGGCATGGACGCGGCCCTGTGCGCCTTCGACGCCGAGGGCACCGTCACCCACTGGAACCGCGAGGCCGAGCGCATCCTCGGCTGGTCTGCGCGGGAGGCCGTCGGCCGCAAGGGGCTCGCGGGGTGGGCGGTGCGCGCGGCGGACGCGCGCGAGGTGGAGGCGCGGCTGATGGCCGCGATGGACGCCCAGGGGCGCCAGGTGCACGAATTCGCGCTGCTGACCAAGGACGGCGGCCGGGTCCTGGTGCGCACCCAGTCCTCGGCGGTGCCGCGGGCGGACGGCCGGCCGGGCGGGGTGTACTGCGCGTTCAGCGAGGTGCATACGCAGATCGACCTGGAGCGTTCGATAGCGCTCAGCGAGGCCCTGCTCGACGACGCCTCGTGGAACGTGGTCCTGGTCGACGCCGATCTGCGCCCCGCGATCGTCAACAAGAACGCGGCGCGCGCGCTGCGCACGGGCCGTACGGCGGCGCTGGGGCGCCCGCTGGGAGAACTGCTCGACCAGGGCCTTGAGGAGTTGGAGAGCGCGCTCCAGCACGTCCTGGCGGAGGGCGCGCCCCCGGCGCCCACGGAGCTGTGGGTGAGCCTGCGGGAAGCCGGTGAGGGCTTCAGAGGTTTACGGAGCGGCGCGGCCAAAGACGGAGCGGGCGGCGGGGCCGGTGACGGCGCCGCCGCGCGGCGCTGCTGGCGCAGCGGTTTTCTGCGGCTGGCCTCGCCGCTGGCGGAGGAGCCGGTGCCGCTCGGCGTGGCGTGGATCTTCCAGGACGTGACGGAGCTCAAGCGCCACGAGATGGACGGCTCGCGGCTGCGCTTCCGCGGCAATCAGCTGCACCGGGCGGCGCGCGCGGCGGCCGAATGCGAGGACCCGGCCGAGGCGGCCACCGTCCACCTGGACTTCGCGCTCGCGGGCTTCGCCGACCACGCCCTGATCGACCTGGTCCTGGAGGCCCCGCCGGGTGGCCGGCCCGGCGGCCCCGGCTCTGACCGGGGCGGCCCTGACCGGGTCCGGCTGGTGCGGGCGGCGGCGACGCCGAGCGGCGCCCCGGGGCCCTGCCCGGCGATCGTCGCGGGAGGCATTCCGCTGGCCTATACGGAGAGCCATCCGGCGATCCAGGCGGCCGAGCGCTGCGGGTCGGTGCGGGTCAGCGCGAGCCGTGCGGAGGAGGCGGCCGCCACCGGGTGGGCGGCGGCCCGCAAGTGGCCCGACGGCACGGTCCACGGCCTGTGCACGGCGCTCCGCAGCCGCGGCCGCACCCTCGGCGTGGTCACCTTTCTGCGCGCCTCGGGCCGCCGCCCCTTCGACCGTGGGGACGCCGTGTACGCGGAGGACGTCGCCGCCCGCGTCGCGGCCGCCCTGGACCTCGCACAACAGCTGGGGTAGCTCGGTCGTGCTCGGGGTCCCTGCGGCAACTTATCGGCGGCTTTGCGGTGGCTCAGCGGCGTCTTAGCGGTGGTAGAAGATCCGGTCGCCGTACTCGGCCATGACCTGCCTGTTCCAGTCGTGGCCCCCGTCCACGTTCCCCGAGCGCAGCATCGGCGGGGCGATGCCGCGCGCGGCCAGCTCGCCCGCCGCCGTGGCGATCACGGCCTGCATCAGGGCGGAGGTGACGACCGTGGAGGCGGGGGCGAAGGGGGCCCCGACGCCGTCGGCGGTCAGCTCGGCGTCGCCGACCGCGATCTTGCTGTCGAGGACCAGATCGCAGTGGTCCTTCAGGAAGTCCCCGGAGCGGTGCCGCGAGGCGGTGGCGGTGGCGTACGCGACGGAGGTCACGCCGATCACCTTGAGGCCGAGCGACCGCGCGTGCATCGCCATCTCCACGGGCAGCGGGTTGCGCCCGGACAGCGAGATGATGAAGAGCAGGTCGCCCGCGCGCGCCGGGCTGTTGTCCAGGACGACACCGGCCAGCCCGTCGACGCGCTCCAGGGCGCTGCCGAGCGTGGCGGGCATCACGTCCACGCCGACCATCCCCGGGATCGGGAGCAGGTTCATCAAAGCCAGGCCGCCCGCGCGGTAGACGACGTCCTGGGCGGGCAGCGAGGAGTGGCCGGCGCCGAAGGCGAAGAGCCGGCCGCCCGCGGCGGCGGTCTCGGCGACCAGGGCGCCCGCCGCGCCGATGGCCCCGGCCTCCTCGTCGCGTACTCGCTGCAGCAGGCCGATGGCGGCGTCGAAGTACTGCCCGGCGAGCTTGCTCTCGCTCATCCCCGAGTGGCCCCTTCTGTTGGTGGTGGTCCGTGGTCCGTGGTTCGCGGTCTGTGGTCGGTGCCGCGTGGCGCGGATCACGTTGGGCCGTCGGTCAGGCCGCTGTCAATACTGGGGCGACTCCGTTCGACTCCTGGCCGCATTGACGGGCACGGCCGGGTACGGCGATGCCGGACTCGGCCCCGTTGTCGGCGGGATGCGTCAGAATTGGGGTCAGGGCCACCGCACGACACATTCGAGGGGCACGCATGTCCGGACTCATCGACACTACGGAGATGTATCTCCGCACCATCCTCGAGCTCGAGGAGGAGGGTGTCGTCCCGATGCGCGCCCGTATCGCGGAGCGGCTCGACCAAAGCGGCCCGACGGTCAGCCAGACCGTGGCCCGCATGGAGCGGGACGGTCTGGTGAGGGTCGCCGGCGACCGTCACCTGGAGCTCACGGAGGAGGGCCGCCGCCTGGCGACCCGCGTGATGCGCAAGCACCGGCTCGCTGAGTGTCTGCTGGTCGACGTGATCGGGCTGGAGTGGGAGCAGGTGCACGCCGAGGCCTGCCGCTGGGAGCATGTGATGAGCGAGGCGGTGGAGCGGCGGGTGCTGGAGCTGCTGCGCCACCCCACCGAGTCGCCGTACGGGAACCCGATCCCGGGCCTGGAGGAGCTGGGCGAGAAGGCGGAGGTCGATCCGTTCCTGGACGACAGCATGGTGAGCCTGCGCGAGCTGGAGCCGGGCAGCGAGGGCAAGACGGTGGTCGTGCGCCGGATCGGCGAGCCGATCCAGATGGACGCCCAGCTGATGTACACGCTGCGCCGGGCGGGTGTGCAGCCGGGCTCGGTGGTGAGCGTGACCGAGTCGCCGGGCGGGGTGCTGGTGGGCAGCAGCGGCGAGGCCGCCGAGCTGGACGCGGACATCGCCTCGCACGTCTTCGTCGCCAAGCGCTGAGCGACGCCGAGCGCTGAGCGCTGAGTCTCGCCGAGCGCTGAGCCACCGCATGGACTGAGCCGTGCCGAGCGCCGGGCCTTCGCCGAGCGCTGGGCTTCGCGCCCGTACCACCGCTTCCGCCCCCGTACCCCCGTAACCCGCGCGACACGCTGACCGAATCGACCGGTTCGGCCGATTCGACCGTCGTGGCCTGCGGCGACTGCTTTTCCTGACGTTTTCCGGATACCGGAGTTCGTGGAATTCGAGCGGTCGGGCCCGCCGCGTGCGACGCTGTCGCTGAGGCATATGCGCGAGGGGGGCTCATATGGGCCTGGCGGGCGGTGCTGCCCAGCGGGCGATCGACAGCGAGAAGGGCGAGGGCCCCGGCGCCTTGAACCGCCGGGGCCCTGCCTCCCCATGTCCCCCCTGTGGGCCCCCGGCCCCACGGTCCGCTGTGACGCGGCCCGTACGGCCGGAGGCCCTGGCGACCCGGAGCCCCGAGCTCTCAGGGTCGGCCCCCGCGGACTCCCTTCCCCGAGCAGTCCGCCTCCCGCTAGCTGTCTCCCCTCGGTGCGGACGATCAACCCCTTGGTGCGGTCACTCGAACGAGGGGTGTTGTGCGGTCGTAACGGCGTGTTCGAATAAGAGTTCGATATCCTGGGGCTGGTCGAGGAGGGAATGGGGGTGCCAGAACACATGGTGCGGCGCATCAACGTGACGGGAGCCGGCGGCGTGCGGCTCGCCGCCTGGGAGTTCGCCGATTCGCCCAAGGCGGGCGGCGGCGCGCGGGTCTCGCACGGGCCGGGTGTTCTTCTGCTCCATGGCCTGATGGGCCGAGGGGCCCACTGGGCGCGGACCGCGCGCTGGCTGTCCACCCGCCATCGGGCCGTCGCCCTCGACCAGCGGGGTCATGGCCGCAGTGAGAAGCCCGCTGACGGCCCGTTCGACCGCGGCACCTACGTGGCCGACGCGGCGGCCGCGGTCGAGCAGCTGGGCCTGGCCCCCGTCACCCTCATCGGCCACTCCATGGGCGCGCTGACCGCCTGGCAGCTCGCCGCCCGCCGCCCCGATCTGGTCGCGGGCCTGGTGATCTGCGATATGCGGGCCTCCGCGCTGGGCTCCGCCTCGCAGGCGGAGTGGGCCCAGTGGTTCTCGTCCTGGCCGCTGCCGTTCGCGACCCTCGCCGATGTGCGCAAGTGGTTCGGCGAGGACGATCCGAGGCTGGAGCGGCCCAATCCGGCGCGGGGCGACTTCTTCGCCGAGATCATGGCCGAGCGCTCGGACGGCTGGCGCCCGGTCTTCTCCCGCCGCCAGATGCTCAAGGCCCGCGCGACCTGGGTCCATGACGCCCATTGGGAAGAGCTGGCGCTCGTGCAGTGCCCCACCCTCGTGGTGCGCGGCCTGGACGGTGAGTTGGGCCGGGCGGAGGCGCAGGAGATGGTGCGCGTCCTGCCGCGCGGTGAGTACGCGGAGGTGACGGACGCGGGCCATCTCGTCCACTACGACCAGCCGGAGGGCTGGCGCCGGGCCGTGGAGCCCTTCCTCGCCTCGGTGCTGCCCGCCTAGCCGTGTCATAGCCGTTTCACTGTGCGCGGGTGCGGGATTCGGCGGTGGTCTTGAGGTCGTGCAGCCAGGCTTCGAGACCCGTGCCGAGGGCCGCGGTCGCGGTGGGTATGTCGGCTTCGACCTGGGCGCCGGTCCAGGTCTCCTCGGTGTGGACGCGGACGCCGCCCTTGACCTTGGTGAAGGTCCACAGATGGACCCCCTCGTCGATGCGCAGCCCTTCACCGATCGCGGGCCCGCGCCACAGGATGCAGTGGTTGCGCTGGAGTTGCTGGACGGCGGAGGTGATCTCCAGGGTGGTGGCGGGGGTCGTCGGGGTGGCGGGCGCCGGGGTGGTCCACCTGAACTGCGAACCCCTGTGCAGCGGGCCGGGGTCGAGGCGCTTCATGGTGAGTACGGGGGGCTGCCAGTCCGGCCAGCGCTCCACATCGGTCTGGAGCTTGAAGACGGTGCTCAGCGGGGCCTTGATCACGGCGTCGGACTGGTAGCGGATACGGGCGCTGGTGTCGACGCCTTCCCCGCGGCACTGGGAGGGGCCGTTGTGGCGGGTGGCGGAAGCCTGGGTCTGAGCGGGGGCGGCCTGGGCGGGCGGGACGGCGGCCGCCAGGACGCCGACGATGGTGAGCGGGACGGTGAGGGCGGCGGCACGTACGCCGGTCCGGGGCCGGGACCGCTGAGCGGATGAGTTCGACGGGCTGTTGCTGAACATGGCGTTCTCCTCGTGATGGGTGTGTGGGACCGAAGTTGCACGTGCTCGGGGCCGGCGCCGTGCGCTACGGGGTCAGGACGACCTTCCCGGCGACGGTGCCGGATTCGGCCAGCCGCAGGGCGTCGGCGACGCGGGTGAGCGGCAGTTCGGCGGCGATCTTGGGGGTGATGTCACCGCGCTGGAGGGCGGCGAAGACCTGGGTGAGGTCGGCGCGCAGCCGGGCCCGGAACCGGTTCTTGGCCAGGGCCCGTCCGGCCCAGGCGTTGTAGAAGTAGGCGTGGCGGCGGTTGGGCAGGGTGTTCCACAGCCAGACGCGGCCGAGGAGCTTGAGTACGGGCCACTGCTTGGAGCCCTGGTCGTCCCGGGTGGAGGCGCTGCCGTAGGAGACGAGGGTGCCGCCGGGTGCCAGAAGGCTCCAGGAGTCGCTGATGCCCCGGCCGCCGACGTGGTCGAAGACGGCGGCGACTCCGCCGGGGGCGAGTTCACGGATCCGCGCGGCGATATTCCCGGCGCGGTAGTCGACGGGGGTGACTCCCTGCGCCCGTAGGGCGGCGTGGTGGCGGGTGGACGCCGTGCCGATCACCTTCGCGCCCGCGGCGTGGGCGAGTTGGACCAGGACGGAGCCGACGCCGCCGTTGGCGCCGTGCACCACGACGGTCTGCCCCGCGCGGACCCGGGCCTTGCGGTGGAGCATCTGCCAGGCGGTGATCCCGTTGATGACCAGGGTCTCCGCCTCCGCCGCGGCGATCCCCTCGGGGACCTCCACCACATCTGCCGCGTCCACGACCACGTAGTTGGCCCAGCCGCCGACCTTGATCAGCGCGGCCACCCGGGTCCCGGCCAGCCCCGGCTCGACGCCCTCTCCCGTCGCCTCCACCGTGCCGACCAGGTCATAGCCCGGCACGAAGGGGAACGGCGGCTGGTCGTAGTACCGGCCCCGGCGCATCTGCTGCTCGGCGAACGACACCCCGGTCGCCTCCATCTTGATCACGACCTGCCCCGGACCGGGGGTCGGAACGGCTCCACCGCGCCGGATCTGCAGTCCTTCCGGCTCGACCGTGCCCGGCAGGACGACCTCGACGAGTCCCTCGGTGTTCATGGCGACCTCCACTGCGCGCTCAGCGCCTCGCTACAAGACCTTGCGTTCGTTAGAAGTTATAACTGAGCGGCGAAGGGGGCGTCAACGGGATCCGTGATAGCTTCTAACTAAATCTTGAAGCTGTAGTCGCGACGGTGTGGAAGGGCGGCAGGCCATGGCGGAAACGGGCACCACAACCCCGCGCGAGCGCTACCGCGCCCAGGTGCGTACGGAGGTCAAGAAGCGCGCGTGGGAGCAGATCGCCACGGCGGGGGCGTCCGCGCTCTCCCTCAACGCGATCGCCAAGCAGATGGGCATGAGCGGACCCGCGCTCTACCGGTACTTCGCCAGCCGCGACGAGCTGATCACCGAGCTCATCAGGGACGCGTACCGAAGCCTGGCCGACGCCATCCGCGCGGCGTCCGAGGAGTCAGGCGCCGACGTGGTCGCGCTGGCGCACGCCATACGCGGCTGGGCCCTGGAGGACCCCCAGCGGTACTTCCTCATCTACGGCACGCCCGTCCCGGGCTACCACGCGCCCGACGACACCACCGCCATCGCGGTCGAGATCATGGCGTCGATGCTCGACGCCTGGACCGCGCTGCCCCCGGACGGCCCGGCGACGCCATTCGACGCGCACCTCGAGGACCACCGGCAGTGGGCGGGCGGCCACCCCGCCCCACCGGCGGTCCTCCATCAAGCACTGATCTTCTGGACCCGGCTGCACGGTGTCCTGTCCCTGGAACTCGCGGGCCAGTTCGGCGGGATGGGCTTCGACCCTGCCCTGCTCTTCGCGGCCGAACTGGACGTCCTGCTCGCAGGCCGCTGAAGGTCAGCGCGCCTTGGGGAAGGCGGCGCGCAGTTCGGGCCGGTTGACGATGAACGCGGTGGGGGCGAGGGCGAGCGCGCCCGCGATCTGCAGCACGACGAACCACAGCGGGAGCGCACCGGGGATGGAGTCGATCGCGATGATCGCGATCGGCACGACGACGGCGATGATGCGCACTCGTATGTAGGCCCAGCGCGCGCCCCGCGAGGCGACGACGGTCAGCCAGTACGTCACGACGGCGCTCGCGAACATTCCGCCGGTGCGGCCCCACATGAACGACGTCACCTCGCGGCCCATGACCGAGAGGACGACGACCACGACGAGGACCGCGACACTGAACGCGCCGTAGATCATGACGAGTTTCTTCACCGTGTTGAAGGCTCGCCGGGTGTCCGGGCGGGTGATGCGGTCGGTTGCGGCCGTGGTGCGGTTGGGAGTTGCCATGGCTCCTGCTTCCTCGGGCTGTCCGGTGTCGATTCGAAGCTAGGGAGCGCATGGCCGGGGCGGTATGCGCCTGGACGCACAGTGGGGTGGGCCTAGCCCCACTTCTGCGCTGACCTGGCCGGATTCGGGCTTCACGGGGCGCACAGTGGACTCACTGGGGCATGAAGTACGAAGGAGAATCATGAAACCGCTGGTGTCGTGGGTGACGAGCGCATGCGTGGGGTTTGCGCGGGCGTGCGTCGTGGTGGCGGTCGCCATGCTGGTCCCGGCCGTATGGGCGGCTGCCGTGGCGCTGTGGATCTGGTGGGGCGGAAACCCGTGGTCGTGGATAGGCCCGTTCGTATGGGCGAGTATCGGCACCGTCGCACTGTCCCGCCCGGTCTGCCGGATGGTCCGTTCCCTCGTCGCGAAGTGGACGGGCACCGTCATCCCCGCCGGATACCGGGAGGCCACCCCGGTGACCCAGATGTCGACCGGGTACTGGTGGAACGGTTTCTCCTACTCGCGCACCAGCAAGGACGCCCGCCGGGAGCAGCGGTTGCGGCTCTGGTGGAGCGACCCCGCCACCTGGCGTGATCTGCGGTTCACGGCGATCGTGCCGATCACCATCGGTGTGATCGCGGCCATCCCGCCGGCCGGAGCCGCGGCGGCCGTCCTCGGCTTCAGCCGACCGGAGTCCGCTCAGGCCGGGGCGGTCGGCCTGGTCGTGGCCTTCGCCACCGCCCCGTACGCCTGGCGGTCCGCCGCGCCGGTGGCCGTACGCTTTCTGCGCCCGTCGTCGGCGATGGCGCTGGCCGACCGGGTGGACGAGCTGACGGCCCAGCGCGCCGACACCACGATCGCGCAAGCCGCCGAGATCCGCCGGATCGAACGGGACCTGCACGACGGCGCGCAGGCACGCCTGGTCATGCTCGGGCTGTCCCTCGCGACCGCCGAGAAGCTGATGGAAACCGACCCCGACCAGGCCAAGGCGCTGATGCGAGAGGCGCGGGTCGGCGCCGCCACCTCGCTGACCGAGCTCCGCGAGCTGGTCCACGGCATCAACCCGCCGGTACTGAACGACCGGGGGCTCGTCGACGCCGTACGCGCCCTGGCCATGGACAGCCCGCTGGAAACCAGCGTCAGCGCCGACGTTCAGCCGCGCCTGGAACCCCCGATCGAGTCCGCCCTGTACTTCGGAATCGCCGAACTGCTGACCAACGCGGTCAAGCACGCCCATGCGACCCGGGGCCGGATCGCCATCGCCCAGGACGACACCGGCATCGTCGTCGAAGTCGAGGACAACGGCCGGGGCGGGGCCGATGAGCGGGCCGGCGGCGGGCTCGCGGGGCTGCGCCGCCGGATCGTGGTCTTCGACGGCACCCTGGAGATCACCAGCCCGGCGGGCGGTCCGACCCATGTGAGGATGATGGTGCCGTGCGCATCGTTGTAGCCGAAGACCTCTATCTCCTCCGCGACGGCATGGTCCGCCTCATCGAGGCATGCGGACACGAGGTGGTGGCGACGGCGGCCACCGGACCCGAAACGCTCGCCGCGCTGCTGACCTGGCGGCCGGATGTCGCCATCGTCGACGTCCGCATGCCGCCGACCCAGTCGGACGAGGGCCTGCGGGCGGCGCTCGCCGCCCGCCGCGAGCTGCCCGGGCTGCCGGTCCTGATCCTCTCCCAGTACGTCGAGCAGCTGTACGCCCGCGAGCTCCTGGCCGACGGCGCCGGCGGCATCGGCTATTTCCTCAAGGAGAGCGTCTTCGACGCCGATCAGTTCATCGACGCCCTGGAGCGCGTCGCCGCCGGCGGTACCGCCATGGACCCGGCCGTCATCACCAAGCTGCTCTCCAGCGGATCCTCGAACCGACGGCTGGAACGGCTCACGGAACGCGAACACTCCGTGCTCAGCCTCATGGCTGAGGGGTTGTCCAACCAGGCCATCGCCCAGCGGCTGTTCCTCAGCGAGAGCGCCATCAGCAAATACACCACCTCGATCTTCGGCAAACTCGGCATCACCGACGACGACAACAACAATCGCCGCGTCCGGGCCGTCCTGACCTACCTCAACAAGCCATGAGGAATCGGTTCAGCTCTTTGCGAGCGCTTCGCGGCGGATCCTCGCGGGGATCGGTGGCGGCGATCGCTCCGACTACATCAGGTATCTCGTGCCGGGATCAGGTATCTCGTGGCCATCCACCGGGGCTTGGCGCTCGTCGAGGCGGTCTCCGACCGCTGGGGCCACGGATCCGCTCCGCTGGGGCAAGCGGGCCTGGGCGGAGTGCGCCCTGGAGGCGCCGAACCTCACACTGCATGTGAAGGACACCGGGGACACGGGACACGGGACACGGGACACGGGACACGGGGCGTGGGGCACGGGGCACGGGGCACGGGGCACGGGGCGTGGGGCACGGGGCGTGGGGCACGGGGCACGGGGGCACGGGGGTGGACGGGGTAGCGGTCCTCCGGGAGCGCGTACAGGAGCCTTCGCGGGTGCGGGTCGGGATGCCGCTGCGCTTCGCTTCGCTGCGGGTTGGCTGCGCTTCGCCTGCGCTTCGCCTGCGCCTACGCCGTCGTCTCGCGGCATTCGGTTCGGGCGGGTGCGGGTTTCGTCTCGGACCCTCCGGGTCCAAAGCGCCAGCGAGAAGGGGGAAAGGGGGCGGCTGACCCGTCGTCCTGGTTCCTCGGCCCGGCGGGCGGCTGAGCTCAAAGAAGCTCCGCTGCGCTCCGCCGCAGCTGCTGCCGCGCGGTGGCCGACCACTACATTCAGCGGTGCTCTGGTCCGGGGTACGCGAGCGCGACGAACGGTCCGGCGACCGCTGGACGGCATGGTCCGGACGCCGCGTGCGGGTATCGTCTCGCGCCTTTGGCGCACAGCGGCCAGCAGCGGGAAGGGGGAGGGGTGCCGGAGGCGTCGTCGCCGTCCTGCCCAAGGGGTCGTCACCGGCTCGCGGGCGGGGGACGGCGGATGGTCGCCCGAGCCGGTGGGCGCCGGTCCGGTTCGGGCCCTCCCCCCACCCCCTCTCAAAAAAGTACTTGATCTGCATCAAGTACTGCATCAACCGTTTTTCTGAGAGCAGGTGGGTGGGGAGGCGATCTCGTCCCCCGGTGCCCGCACGCGGCGATAGGACCATGCCGTCCAGCGATCGCCGACCCGTTCGTCGCGCTCGCGCGCCCCCGGTCCAGCGCACCGGCCACCGCGCGGCAGCAGCTGCGGCGGAGCGCAGCGGAGCCTTCTTTGAGCTCAGCCGCCCGCCGGGCCGAGGAACCAGGACGACGGGTCAGCCGCCCCCTTTCCCCCTTCTCGCCGGCGCTTTGGACCCGGAGGGTCCGAGACGAAACCCGCACCCGCGTGAGCCGAATGCCGCGAGATGGCGCGTAGGCGCAGGCGCAGTGCAGCGGAGCCGTCGCGTAGCGCAGCGGAGCGTGCTCACTGCTTCCCGCAACTCGTCCCGCAGCGTTCGTGTGCCAGGAGGGCTCGACAAGGGGGTAAAGGGGCTAATGACGCGTCCACTTGCCGGATCGGTTCCATCCGGTTTGCCAACTCTGCTCAGAACTAGGGAAGTTGCTGTGGCGCGTTCCCGGGGGCGTCACATCACGAATGCCCGGTGCTATTCTCTTCTGCGCGATGACGAAATGGTTCCTGATCACGGGGGGTGGGCTCGCGTGCAGGCCAAGTACAGAGCGTCGGCAATCGCGTTGACGGCTGCGTTGCTGCTGGGGGGCTCGCTGGCCCTGGCGCCGACGGCGTCTGCGGTGGGGTCGTCGGCGTGCCAGTTCAATTCGCCTGATGTGAATTTCAAGGTTCGCACCAACGGTGCAACATTCCGGACAGGGCCCGGAAAGCGTTATCACGTGATCGGGACGCTTTACCGGGGGGATTCCTTCCGCTACTTCTGCCGGACGGGCCGCCTTCAGGACTTCGAGAAGAGCTGGTCGTACGGAAAGATCACGAAGCGGACCCACTCGGGAATCGCGGCCGGCACGAGGGGCTGGGTCTCCAGCAAGTACCTCGACTGACATCCGGTTACGCGCTGAGGTGGTCGAACTTGCCTGCTTTGATGCCGCGTATGAGCCCGCCCAGGGGGTGGGGGGTTGTCGTGATGACGATGTGGGGGTCGTCGCTCTCTCGGAGGCGTATTGCGCCGTCGGCGGCGGCCAGCTCCACGTATTCGCCGTCAGAGTGGGAGAAGGACGACTTCTGCCATGCGATGGGTGTGGTCACGGATCTGCCCTTCCTGGGGATTGGCTACGCGCTGAAGCGGTCGAACTCGCCTGCCTTGATGCCGCGTATCAGGGTGCCGAGGGGGCGGGGGGCTGTTGTGATGACGATGTCGGGGTCGTCGCTTTCCCGGAGGCGTATTGCGCCGTCGACGGCAGCCAGCTCCACGCAGGCTCCCGATGTCTCGGAGAAAGAGGACTTCTGCCAACTGATCGGCGTGGTCATGGGTCTACCCTTCACAGTTGCTTTGCTGCCGTGTGGATAAAATTCTGCGACTCGGTGTTGCTGAGCGCTGCGGAATCGACTGCGGTGAAGACGGTGCGGTAGCTCGCGAGATGTGATTCCGCGTGCAGGAATGTGGCCCCGAGCGCGGCTTCGATCTGCACGGTATCGAGCTTGGGTACCGGGCCGCCCGCGTAGAGCATCGCACGACTGGCACCCGTATACCCTTCGGACTCGAAGAGGACCACTCGCACGGAGATGTTGGGGCGATCGCACTGGTCCCGAAGGTGTTCGAGCTGGGCTCGCGCGACTTTCCGCCCGCCGAAGCGCATTCTCAATGCAGCCTCGTGGATGATGGCGTTCTGAGTTGGGGGTGCATCCCGTTCGAAGATCGTCCGACGCTCCATCCGGTGAGCGACGCGCGCGTCCAGCTCTGTCCGAGGGAGCTGCGGAATCGTGTACCCGAATACTGTGCGCGCGTAATCCTCGGTCTGAAGGATCCCGGGGATGTGAGTGATGTCGATCGAGTGCAGGTAGGTGGCGTGGTACTCCATCTCGGCGATGTCCAGGAATTGCGCGGGCAGCGTCCCTCGATACGCCTCCCACCACCCCTCGCCGCGCTGCTCGTACGTCATCGCGGACAGCGCGTCGATAAGCGCGGTGTCGCCGCACGAGTAGAACGCGGCGAGGCGGCGCACGCGCTCCTCGCTCACGCCAACTCGACCGCACTCGATGTGGCTGACCTTTGCCGGATCGACCCCCAGCAGCCTCGCGGCATCACGGGCGGTCATGGCCGCAGCCTCGCGCATCTTGCGCAACTCGATACCAAGGCGCTCCTGGCGAGCAGTTGGGGTGCTCCTCGGTGGCATGGCTTCCTTCCCTGGCTCCTGATGAGTGTGGCGCGCCGCCGTATCACGGTCTACTTCGTTCGGGGGCGATTTCGGCTTCAAGGTTGCCCCGGAGTCATCTTGAACCCTACCGTCTGTGGCGTACCTCTCACGCACCGCTTACGAGAGAAGGCCACCGCATGGGCGATTTCAGGCCGAACCGGCCCCACTCCTACACCCTCTACTGCCCGCCCCTCGAAACATCCCCCGGCATCGCCCGCGACTTCGTCACGTCCGTCCTACGTCGCTTAGAGCTCAACGACGCAGTCGACACCGCGGCACTGTGCACCGCCGAACTCGCCGCCAACGCCTACGCCCACGCCGCGGGCAACGGCTCCGTCCTCTGGCTCGCCGTCGAGCCCGCCGAGGTCTGCGTCACCGTCTTCGACGGCGATCTCACCGAACCCCGCCTCCGCCCACCAAACCTCGACGCCGAGGGCGGCCGGGGCCTGCACATCGTGGACGCGCTGGCGGATAAGTGGGGTACAAGTCCCGGCGCCCCGCTGGGGGTCGGCGGGGCGCCGGGCAAAGGCGTGTGGTTCTCCCTGACCACAGGAGGCTCGTAAGGGCGGCGGGGCTCAGCCCTTGGTGACCGCCGCCAGGATCTCCGGCAGCCGCGCCGCCGTCCGGGGCGCGGCCAGCCTCAGGCCGCTCAGGGCGACCCCGGCGCCGTACACCGCGCCCAGTGGCAGCATCAGCCACAGCCAGTCGCCCGCCCCGGAGGTATGCATCCAGATCGTCGCCGCCAGCACCGGGGCGCACAGCACCGCGCCGGTGACCATCCCGCCGAGGATGCCGATCCACGCCAGGCCCGCCTGCCCCGGCACCACGTTCTTGTAGCCGCTGTCCTGCGGAATGGAGTACGGGTACAGGGCCGAGGTCATGGCGCCGGTCGCCACCAGCGCGCCGAACAGCGCCAGGGCGAGGCCGAGCGCGTCGGGGACCGCCGCCCACTCGTCCATGAGCGCGGCCGCGCCCAGCACCGCCAGCGTGACGTAGGGCACGCCGACCAGTGCGAGGGCCAGCGCGCGCCCGCGCAGCTCCAGATAGGCGTCGCGTGGTGCGGAGATCGTCTGCGCCACCATCCAGAAGGCGGAGGAGTCCTGTCCGAACTGGTTGTACATCTGCATGCCGAGCAGCCCCGCGGCCCAGCAGGAGGCGTAGACGCTGCCGGCGCCCTGGACCGTGGTGACGACCGGCACCAGCAGGCCGACGGCCAGCGAGGTCACCCACGCGGACTTGGTCTTCGGGTCCCGCCAGGCATAGCGCAGCGTGCGCAGCACGACCGTGCCGGTGCGGTTCTCGGGCAGCAGCCGGTGCAGAGCGGGCCGGGCATCCATAGAACGCTTGCGGCTGGGCTCGGCGGCCTGGATGGTCGAGGAGTCCGGCGAGGTCATCAGGTGGGTCAGACCGCGCTGCCACCACCACAGCAGCAGCGCCAGCAGCCCCGCCGACAGGGCGAGCTGGGCGGCCGCGGTCCCGTACGAGCCGTCGCCTACGCCCTGGACCGCGTCGATCGCCGCGGCGGGCGGCACCCAGCGCAGTACGTCCGCCACCGGCTCCAGGGAGGACAGCCCGTCCTCGCCGGACAGCTGCCCCACCCCTACGTTGACCAGCTGTGCGCCCACCGCCACGAACAGGCCGCTGAGCAGGGCCAGATCGCGGCCCCGGCGGCTGGTCAGCAGCCGGGTGTTGGCGGTCGCGACGGCCCGCGACAGCGCCACGCACAGCAGCATCGCCACCACCACGGCCACCACACCCGCCGCCGCTGCCGCCGCGCCATGCGCCACGGCGATCACCGAGCCGGTGATGAGGGTGAGGGTGAACAGCGGGCCGATGCCGATCAGTGAGGACACCAGCAGGGCGGCGACCAGCGGGCGGGGCCGCAGCGGCAGCATCACCAGCCGCGTGGGGTCGAGGGTTTCGTCGCCGCCGGGGAAGAACAGCGGCATTACGGCCCAGCCGAGGGCGAAGACCGCGGCGAGGAGGGTGACCAGCGCGGCGGCGTGGTCGTTGCCGCGCAGCGCGATCAGGCCGAGCAACTGGAGCGCGGCGATGAGGAGCGTGACGACGACGGAGGTCACGTACGCGGCGCGGCGCCCGGCTGACTGTCGCAGCCCGTTGCGCAGCAGGGACAGCTTGAGCCGGACGAAGAGCGCGGTGAGCGGGCCGGTGGCGGTCATCGGGCGCCGCCGCCCAGCCAGTCGAGGTCATGGCCGGCCGCCCGGTCGTTCGCGCCGACCAGTTCGAGGAAGGCGTCCTGCAGCGACGGCGCCGCGCCCCGTACCTCCGCCAGCGGCCCGTGGGCCCGGATCCGGCCGGAAGCCAGCACCGCGACCCAGTCGCACAGCGACTCCACCAGCTCCATGACATGGCTGGAGAAGACGACGGTGGCGCCGGAGCGGGTGTAGCGCTCCAGCACCCCGCGGATCGTCTGCGCGGACACCGGGTCCACGCCCTCGAAGGGCTCGTCCAGAAAGAGGACTTCCGGATTGTGGAGGAGGGCTGCGGCCAGGCCGATCTTCTTCCGCATACCGGTCGAGTAGTCGACGACCAGCTTGTGCTGAGCCCCCGCGAGGTCGAGCACGTCCAGTAGCTGGGTGGCGCGCTTGTGGACCTCGTCGGCGGGCAGTCCGCGCAGCCGTCCGGTGTAGTCGAGGAGTTCGCGGCCCGACAGCCGCTCGAACAGCCGCAGCCCCTCGGGCAGCACCCCGATCCGGGCCTTCACCGCGACCGGGTCCCGCCATACGTCGTGCCCGCCGACCTCGACCGTGCCGGAGTCGGGCCGCAGCAGCCCGGTCACCATCGACAAGGTGGTCGTCTTGCCCGCGCCGTTGGGCCCGACCAGTCCGATGAACCGCCCGGCGGGCAGCTCCAGATCGATCCCGGCGACGGCGACCTGCTCCCCGTACCGCTTCCACAGCCCCCGTACGAGCACCGCCGGTATGGCCGACTTCCCCTTCTCCTCCGGCTCCTCTGCCACCGGGTCCCCTTTCGAACGTGCGGAGGCCCGGTCAACGCCCCCGTCCGCCGCCCACGATAGGGGCACACGGGGCGCGGACGCCGGTGCCCGGCGGGCGTCGGCGCGCCCCGGCGCCGCGTCCGGCGGGCCTCAGCGCCCTTCGCGGCCGCAGGCGTAGGCGAGGGCGCTGACCAACTCCTCGGCGTCGGGGAGCCAGCGGTTCGCGGCGGTCGGGCGGCGTGCCCACTGGACCGAGGAGCCGTGCCGGCCCACGCGGGTGGGCGGCGCGACCACGTAGTCGCCTTCGCCGCGCGCCACCAGGTCGATCGACGAGGGCGGCCAGCCCTGGTTCCGTACCAGGTGCGGGATCTTGGCGGCGGCGCCCGGCAGGACGAAGAACAGCATCCGGCGCCCCGGGGTGGAGGTGACCGGGCCGAGTTCGACGTCCATGCGCTCCATCCGCGCCAGCGCCAGACAGCCCGCCGTCTCCGGCACGTCCAGCGCGTCGAAGGTGCGCCCGGTCGGCAGCAGGATCGAGGCGCGCGGCGCCCTGGCCCACATCCGGCGCGCCACGACGGCGCTGCCGGTCGCCTGGTCCGCCCAGTCGGCGCGGGTCGGATGGGCGCCGGGGGAGGGACAGTCGGCCGCGCCGCAGCAGCATCGGTCCCACCACTGGCCCGCGCCGGCCACGGGCTCAAGCCAGGCGCCGGGGAGCACGTCCCAGTGCCGCTCCTCCGCATAGCGCACCGCGGCGTCCCGCAGCCGCTCCCCGCGCTGTTCGGGGATCTGTGGTGCTCCTGTCACATCGTCAGTCACGTCGTTTGTCACGTCCATGGTCTCGTCCACGACCAGCACAACTCCATGGGTCTGCGGGGGTTACGCCCCACCCCGCCGTGCCGGCGGAGCCGAGTACTGAAGAGAAGAAAGGAAGCATGCTCCGGGCATGTGGGGCGCATGGGTGCACGGTCGGGGGCGCGCATGGGGACGCGGCTGCGTGAGCGGGTAGCCACCATGCGTGACGGGCGTACGAGTGTCCGGTAGGCCGTGCCGTGTTCCAGTGGTGCGGTCCCGGACTCCTGTCGGCGCCGTACGCGCACGATCGCGGTCAATTCGGGCAAGTCCTGTGTTCTCCGCACATGCCTGGCGTATCCGCGATATCTGCGGGGCAGTGATCAACAGGGACGGTATCCGCCGTAAACGCACAGCAGTCACTGGGGGTATGACCATGGCCGCTAGGCCGCTTGTGGCGCGGCAGCCGAACGAGAGGCTGCAGGCGCTCATCCAGGAAGCCGCGTGTTCCAACGCCGGCTTGGCGCGCAGGGTCAACATGTGCGGCGCCGAGCACGGCCTCGATCTGCGCTACGACAAGACCTCGGTCGCCCGCTGGCTGCGCGGCCAGCAGCCGAGGGGCCGGGCCCCGGGCATCATCGCCGAGGCGCTCGGCCGCAAGCTCGGCCGTACGGTCACGATCGACGAGATCGGCATGGCCAACGGCAAGAACCTCGCCTCGGGCGTGGGGCTGCAGTTCTCGCCCACCGTCCTCGGCGCGATAGAGCAGGTCTGCGAGTTGTGGCGGAGCGACGTCGGGCGCCGTGACTTTCTGAGCGGTTCGACGGTCGCGGCCTCGGCGCTGGTGGAGCCCAGCCGGGACTGGCTGATCACCGGGGCGGACTCCCAGGTCGCGCGGACGGCCGGGGCGAAGGTCGGCAGGTCCGACGTGGCGGCGGTGCGGGCGACCACCGACGCGCTCATCGAGCTCGACCACCGGTACGGGAGCGGCCATGTGCGCCCCGTCGTCGTCCACTACCTCAACAGCGTGGTCTCCGGACTGCTGGCCGGCTCCTACCGCGAATCGGTCGGGCGCGAACTGTTCGCCGCCGTCGCCAGGCTGACCGAGCTGGCCGGTTATATGGCGGTCGACACCGGCCAGTCGGGGCTCGCCCAGCGCTACTACATCCAGGCGCTGCGGCTGGCCCAGGCCGCCGGGGACCGGGGTTACGGCGGCTATGTGCTCGCCGCGAGCATGAGCCATCTCGCGGCCCAGCTCGGGAACCCGCGGGAGATCGCCCAGTTGGCGAAGGCCGCGCAGGAAGGCGCGCGCGGACAGGTGCCGCCGCGCGCCGAATCGCTGTTCCTGGCCGCCGAGGCCCGCGGCCACGCGCTGCTCGGCGACGGGCGCGCCTGCCAGGTCGCGGCGGGCCGTGCGCTCGACGCCATGGAGCGGGCGGCGGGCAGCGGGGGCGAGACCGGCGACGACCCCGCCTGGATCCGCCATTTCGACCACGCCTATCTGGCGGACGAGTTGGCCCACTGCCACCGCGACCTCGGCCAGGCCGAGCCCGCCAGGCGCCGCGCGGAGGAGGCCCTGGAAGGCCATCCGGACAGCCGGGTGCGGCGGCGGGCGATCGGGCTGTTGCTGCTGGCCACGGCGCATGTGCAGCAGCGCGATGTGGAACAGGCCTGCCACACCGGGACCCAGGCGGTCGAACTGCTCGGATCCCTGCGCTCCAACCGGGGGGTGGAGTATCTGGACGACTTCCAGCAGCGGCTCGAGCCGTATCGGGACGAGCCGGTGGTGCGGGAATTCGGGGCGAGGTTGGAGGTCCAGGCCGCCTGAGACGGGTGACAAGTGTCTCGTTCTCCCCAAGGCCGCCGGGCACCGCACTGTCCGGGGACCCGGTAGCGTGAGCCGTTGATTCCGTAAGTCGTATAGCCAAGGAGTCCCGGTGACGCAGAGCGGACAGGGGAACGAGCCGCAGCTGCCTGCGGTCCCGCCCGCGCAGCCCACGCAGCCCGTGCGCGAGGGTGTCGTGCTGCCCGCTCAGGGCGATCAGCGGGCCCACGACCAGCACCAGGCGGCCCCGGCCGGTGGCCAGGCTTGGGGACAGCCATGGGGTCCGCAGGGCGCGCCTCAGACCGCACCGCAGGCCCCCGGGCAGCCGGGCGCGCCGGCGCAGCCTCAGCCGCTGCCGCAGCCTCAGGGAGACGCCGCGGCCCAGGCCCAGCAGGGCTGGCCGCAGAACGACGCGCGGCACGGAGCACAGAACGTTTCCCAGCACGCCCCGCAGAACGCGCCACAGCACGGCTTCCAGGGCGGCGCTCCGCTGAGCCCGCCCCCCGGCGTGCCGCAGAACGGCCTGCCCGCCGGTCCCGCCGCGCCGCACGGCGCTCCGTACGGCGGGCCGCAGGGTGCGCCGATGCCCGCCCAGGGACAGCCGTACGCCCAGCAGGGCTGGCCGCCCGCGCACGGGCAGCAGCCGCAGGGGCAGCCGCCGATGCCGCAGGGCCAGCCGCCGATGCCGCCTCAGCCGCAAGGGGGGCCGCCGGCGCCGGACAGACAGGCGCAGCCCTTCGCCGGAGGCGCCGGACCCGCCGCCGAGACCCAGATGCTGCCGCCGCAGCCCGGCGTCCCCGGGCCGCCCGCGGTCGACTCCGAGGCGACTCAGTACATACCGCCCGTCGCCGGACAGGCGCCCGGCGCGATGCCGCTGCCGCCCGAGGGCGCGGCCCCCACCGCTCCTCCCGCGCATGCCGCCCCCGCGCATGCCGCCCCGGGCCCGGACCCCGCCCAGGGCCCCGCCGGCCAGGCCCCCGCGAGCACGCCGCTGCCGCCGGAGAACCGGTCCGGTCACCCCCGAACGCAGCCCGAATCGGACAAAGAGTCCACCACCGTTCTGCGGGCGGTCCGCCCCGGACGCGCCCGCCACGGCGCCCCGCAGGCCGCCCCGGGCCAGCCGGGCCCCGGCCAGCCGGCCTCCGGCGCCGCCGAGGAGACGCAGGTGCTCCCCGGGCCGATCCCGGCGGCCGGGCCGCCGCCCCGGCAGCAGGGCCACGGCGCCCCCCAGCCGGGCGGCCCCGCGCCGTACGCGATCCGGCCCGGCATGCCGGGCGACCGGCAGCCGCCGTCGGAGTTCGACGGCCTGTTCCGGGCCGACGGCGGGCCCGCCGAGGGGGCGGACTCGACCCAGCAGCTGCCCCAGTTCAGCGACCAGGGCCCGATGCCCGGCCCGCCCGCCCCCGCGGCCGAGGGCGATGGGCCGGGCAGTCGAGGCGGCGGCGGCCGTCGCCGTATGTCGCCCGCCGCCCTCATCGGCATCGTCGTCGGGGTCTGCGCCATCGCCGGCCTCGCCGCCGGAGCGGCGCTCAGCGGCGGGGGCGACGACGACAAGAAGGACACGAAGGCCGAAGGGAGCCAGACGCCGGATCCCAAGGTCGACGACAAGACCAAGGCGGCCGACCCCGCCGAGGCGCAGGCCAAGGCGCTCGACGCGCTGCTCGCGGACAGCAACAACAGCCGGGCGGCGGTGATCAAGGCCGTGGAGGACATCAAGACCTGCAAGAACCTGTCCACCGCGGCCACGAACCTGCGTACCGCCGCCGGGCAGCGCACCGACCTGGTGACCCGGCTCGGCAAGATCTCCGTCGACAAGCTGCCGAAGAACGCCCAGCTGACCTCGTCGCTGACCAAGGCATGGCAGTCCTCCGCCACGGCCGACAACCAGTACGCGGCCTGGGCCGACCAGGTCGGCGGCAAGAAGGGCTGTCACAAGGGCCAGGCCCGTGCCACCCCCAAGAAACGGGCGGGTGATCTCGCCAGCACCAACGCCTCGAAGGCGAAGGGGGAGGCCGTGGTTCTGTGGAACGAGATAGCCACACAGTACGGATTGCAGAAGCGGCAGGCCGCTCAACTCTGACGAACGCCGGGCTGCGGGCAATCGGCTGCCAATTCTTGGCGGCGACCGATTGCCCGCGCTCTGTTGAGTGTGCCGGGCGCTAGGCGCGGCCGATCCTCACGCAGGATTGCGGGACCCAGCCGTAGAAGTCCCCCCAAGCCACTTTCACCCACCGGTTGCCCGAGGGGCCGCCGCTCCAGCAGGTGTAAGAGCCGCCGGCTTTGGTGTAGCAGCCGCTGCTCGTGAAACACGGCCACGAGTCGGCGGCGGGAATGCTCCCGATCTTGGCTGAGCTGGTGGTGGCTTCGTCCCGCACGTTGACGGCGTGGCCGTTGTAGGTGAAGACGGCCGCGTAGTCCTGGGTTCCGGCCTCTGCCGTACCCGGGAGCGCGAGAGCCATCAAGGACCCCAATAACGCGGACGCCGACCCCGTTGATCGAACTTTCCGAAAGCGCATGAGTGTCTCCTCGAAAGGTGGCGATCAGGTGACACTGTGTCAACGGCGATTTTCGTTTGCAAGGGCGCATTCGGACGGCTGAAGGTGTCGCAACAGCTCAGTTTCAGGAGACGGTCTCAGTCCGCCTTGGCGTACCGCCGGAGCGTCGTCGAGACGTCCATGAACCCCTTGCGGACCGCGACCAGCTGCCCGTCCCGCACCACCTGGTAGGTCACGTCCGCGTTCACCATGCGCGGATAGCCGTGGATGGACAGCGCGTCCTTGTAGCCCCAGCGGAGTTCCGGGGTGAGGCCCCCGGTGTCGACCGCGTGGCCGTTGTCCAGCTCGCGCCGGATGGAGCGGGCGCTGATGTCGTCGGCCTTCAGGGAGTTCAGGACGGACCGCAGCACGGTGTAGGCGATCCAGGTGGTCTGGGTGCCGGGGTCCTCCGCGTCGATACGGGCGTCTTCGAAGGCGTAGTCCTTGATGACCTTCTTCATGGGCGCCCAGCGCGGATCGTCCGCGGCCGGGTACCAGCCGGTGGCGTACGCGCCCTCCAGCGGGCTCTCGCGGCCGCCGGTGCTGTCCACGAGGGACTGGCGGACGCTGCCGAGCACGGAGGCTATCCGTACCTTCGGGTGGTCCTCCTGGAGCCGCCGGAAGGAGTCGAAGAAGGTGCCGGTGCGCTCTCCCAGCGCCGCGGTCACACAGGAGTCGGGCAGCTCGGCGCCCTGCGCGGCGCCGCCCAGGGCGGTCTCGGCGCCCACGCCGTTCAGGGCGGTGCGGGCCTGCCGCATATAGTCGCCGGCGTCCTCGGGGGCCCGTACGTCGGTGGCGGCGCGGCGCTTGCCGGCCGTCAGGCCCGCGTCGAGGAGTTCGGGCAGCTCGTCGCCCGCGATGGTGTCGGGGCGGACGAGGGAGACGCGGCGGCATACGGAGGCCAGCTGCCGTCCGTTCCCGGCCAGCAGGGCGGCCTGGCCGCCGTTGACCGGGTAGGAGTACGGGCTGTCGAACTCCTCCTGCGTCAGCCCGTATCCGCCGATATAGGGGATGCCCGAGCCCTCCAGGGCGGAGATGAAGTAGCGGCCGAACTGGCTGTACGAGCCGACGACCGCGACGACGTTCTCATCCGCGGCGCGCCGGGCGCAGCGGGCCGCCTCCGAGGGGTCGTTGCGCTCGTTGCAGGTGAGCACCTTCAGCTTGCGGCCGTGGATGCCGCCGTTGTCGTTGACCCAACGGGCGTACGCCTTCGCCATAGCGGGCATCTCGGGCATATTGGTCGCTTTGGTGTTCTCGGGCGCCCAGGTCATGACGGTGACGGGGTCCTCGGATCCTGCCCCGGGCAGCGCGCCGCAGCCGGTCAGCGTCCCCGCCCCGACCGCGGCACAGAGCGCGGCCGCCAGCCACGGGCGTGGGGAGAAAAGTCGCCATCCGGTCATGGCATGTGAGCGTGGCGTTCCGCTCGTAACGGGGCGGCTATCGCAAATGACGAGAAAGTGACGAGAGGGTGAATTACGGGGGTCGGTGCATGTGTGCCCGTGAAGAACGTACGATCGATTCCCGTGCAAGGTTCGGAGAAGTCTTCCCGTCGCGGCCGTCGCTCGACCACCATGGGCGGCATGCCTGTCAATGACATGCCGTGGTGGCGCTGGCGCAGCAATGTGCGCTCAGCGCTGCATATGCTCTCTGATCCCGTCTTCCAGCAGGAGTGCTGGCTGGCGGGCCGGGACGGATACGGGGACGTCACCGACGCCGTGTACCGGCTGGTGGAGGACACCTGGCTGGACAACTGGTCGGCCGAGAAGTACGTCGGCACGATCTTCCGCGACTCGCAGGAGGCGGCGCTCGTCGATGTCGCCGTCCTCAGAGTGCTGCGGATCATGCACCAGGTGGGCGCGGACGCCCAGGTCGCGGCCTACCTGGAGCACCACGGGTGGCCGGAGGCGGTCCGTGCGGCGCGCGAGGCGCATGTGCGGCTCGCGGCCAACGACGGTGAGGACCCCGACCTGCCCCCGCACACCCTCGAAGTGCTGGCGATCATGACCAACGCGGTCTAGGGAGCGGTCCAGGGATCCGGGCGGGGTGTGCGACGCTATGGAGTCATGAGCCAGTCGCATTCCGCCGCCGCCGACCAGTACATCCTCACCCTGTCCTGCCCGGACAAGCAGGGCATCGTGCACGCCGTGTCGAGTTACCTCTTCATGACCGGCTGCAACATCGAGGACAGTCAGCAGTTCGGCGACCGCGACACCGGGCTCTTCTTCATGCGGGTGCACTTCCGGGCGGTCTCGCCGGTGCGGGTGGAGGACCTGCGGGCGAGCTTCGCGGCGGTCGGCGAGTCCTTCCGGATGGACTGGCAGATCCACCCGGCCGCCGAGAAGATGCGCGTCGTGCTGCTGGTCAGCAAGTTCGGCCACTGCCTGAACGACCTGCTCTTCCGCTCGCGGATCGGGGCACTGCCCGTGGAGATCGCGGCGGTGGTCTCCAACCACACCGACTTCGCGGAGCTGGTGGGCTCGTACGGGATCCCCTTCCGGCACATCCCGGTGACGAAGGAGAACAAGGCCCGGGCGGAGGCGGAGCTGCTGGAGCTGGTGGAGGCCGAGCAGGTGGAGCTGGTGGTCCTGGCCCGCTATATGCAGGTGCTCTCGGACGACCTGTGCAAGCGGCTGGCGGGGCGCATCATCAACATCCACCACTCCTTCCTGCCGAGCTTCAAGGGCGCCAAGCCGTACCACCAGGCGCACGCCCGCGGCGTGAAGCTGATCGGCGCGACGGCCCACTATGTGACGGCCGACCTGGACGAGGGCCCGATCATCGAGCAGGAGGTCGAGCGGGTGGGCCATGAGCTCACCCCGGACCAGCTGGTGGCGGTGGGGCGCGACGTGGAGTGCCAGGCGCTGGCGCGGGCGGTGAAGTGGCACAGCGAGCGGCGGGTGCTGCTCAACGGCCACCGGACCGTGGTGTTCGCCTGAGCCTGTACCTGGGGCCTCACAGACGCGACAGGGACGCCGTCGCGAAGAGGACGTCGCGGATCGCCTCCGGGTCGCCGAGCTGCCCGGCGGCCGCCTCCTGGGGCGGTACGTGCCCGGCCGCCAGCTGGTAGAAGGCCTCTCGGTCGAGCGCGATATGGGCCACCGCATCCTCCGGGGAGGGCTGTGCGGCGGGGGAGTCCAGCGGGATGTACCAGTCGCCGCTGCCCTCGACCTCCAGATGGAGCGTACGGCCCGGCGCGCCGGCCTCGACCAGCCGCCGGGGCGGCCCCGCGAGCCCGGCCCGGCGGCGCTCCGCGAGGGCGTCGGGCAGCAGCCGGGCGCACAGGTCGACCATGGGCTTGAGATGGGCCGAGGCGGGCGGCTCGTACGGGTAGTCGATCGCCTCGGCGATGTCCCCGGCGTGCACCCAGCACTCGAAGGCGCGGTCGAGGAACGAGTCGCGTATGGGCAGCGAGAAGTCCCCGTACGGCACGGAGAGATCGCGTACGCCGCGCCCGGCGAAGGACACGGTCCGTACCAGCGCATGGCCCTGCTCCCGCCACGGTTCGCGCACCGCCCCCGGCTCCCCGGCGGCTCTCGGCCCCCGCGCGGGCACGCCGCGCCAGTACGCCTCCGTACGGTCCGCCGGGGAGCCCGGCGCGTGGGCGCCGAGCGGATCGGGCAGCCCGAGGGACGCGGCGAGGATGCCGTCGACCACCATCAGGTGGCCTATCACCCCGGCGACGGTGGTGTCCCGCCCCACCAGCCGCTCCCCGTCGAACCATCTGAGCCGCACCGGCGCTCTCCACTCCGCCTCGCCCATGTCGCGCAGCAGCGCGTCCAGCCGGGCGGCCTCCGCGTCGTACACCCCGGCCCAGTCGGGCACCGGTATACGGGCCGGGCGGCGGCCCAGACAGCCCGCCAGCACGCGGGAGCGCAGCAGCGGGTCGAGGTCCAGGCTCTGCTCGGTGTGCAGCAGCCCGACCGCCTCGCGCAGCCGCAGGGCCTCTTCGGCGCACGGGGTGCAGTGGTTGAGGTGCGCCTCCACGGCTGCGGTCTCCTCGGGTGGGCATGCGGTCAGGGCCCAGGCGCCCAGCAGCGACTTCAGCACGGCGTGGGAGAGGAGCGGCGGATCGAAGGGCTCCGGATCCGGCCCGGTGCCCGGCTCGTGGGCGTCGGACACGGGTTCGGGCGCGGTGCCGGGGATGGGGCCGGGTGCGGGTTCGGGCGCCGGGCGCCAGTGGGCGGGCCAGTGGCCGCTGTCCTCGGCGGCCGGGCGTGGCGGGGGTATGCGCGGTGCGTCGGCGGGCTCGGGCGCGAGGGGCGGCTCGTCGCCGCGCCCCGGGCCGTCGGTGCCGCCGGCGCCGTCACCGGGCCTGTTCACAGGGCCCGTCCGTAACCGGGAGGCGGAACGGCGTCCGGGGGTGGGACGTTGGCCGTCGACAGCAGTTGCAGGCCCAACCGGAGGCGGCGTCTCGCCTCGTCCTCCGTCACACCGAGCTCGGCCGCGGCCTGGCGGTAGTCGCGGCGGTCGAAGTAGGCCAGTTCGAGGGCGGCGCGCAGCGGGGCGGGCATGGACGTGACGATGTAGTCGGCGCGGGCGGCCACGGAGGCTTCGCGGATCCTGTCCTCGATGTCCTCCTGGGTGCGCCCCGCCCCGCCTCTCGCGGGGTCCGCTCCGGCCCTGTCGTCGCCGGCCCGGTCGGCTCGGGCCCGGTCGTTGCCGGTCGGTTGGGCGCCGGTCGGTTGGGCGGCGGCGCGCGCCTCGGCCTCGCGGAGCCGGTGCACCGCCTGGCGGTGGGCGAGTGTGGCGATCCAGGAGCGCAGCGTGCCCTGCTTGGGGTCGTACGCGTCCGGGTTCTCCCAGGCGTAGCCGAACACTTCGCGGGTGACGCGGTCGGCGGCCTCCTCGTCCTCGAGCACGCGGTGGGCCAGATTGTGGACGAGGGAGGCGAAACGGTCGTACAACTCGCCCAGCGCGGCGGCCTCGCCGCGTGCCAGCCGCTGCTGCATCCTGCGATCCCAGCGGGGCGGTGCGTCGTTCGCCATACGGCCCCCATTCCTCGTGTCCGAGTCGTCCGGGCGTCGGCTCCAGGTCTTCGGGGCCGATGCCACCGTCATATCGAATGTAGTGCGGGGGGTGACACAACACGCCCCCATGCGGCAAAGTGCGGCACGGTGGGGCTGCGGATGGTATTGGGGCCGTCACTTTGCGCACGAATCCCGCGACGAAACGCTTCCGCACGGCATAAGGTCGTCATCTCTGGCTTCTGCCGGGGGGTGTTTGGTGGGGCATCGGGCGGGCAGCCGCTGGGGAACAGGCAATTCCGGTTAGCGGGCGAGCGAAGGGCTTCGGGCGCGTGACGTTGAAGGTGATGGAGGACCGGCGGGGGGAGTGGGTCGTCCTCCAGGTCTCAGGAGAGATGGACCTGGTGACCTCCCCCGCGGTCCGGCAGCACGTCCACGACGCGGTGGCCGAGGGCCGCCACTGGTTGGTTCTCGACCTCCAGGAGGTGCGCTTCTGCGACTCCAGCGGGGTCGGCGTCCTCATCGCGACGCGGCGGCTGATGCGGTCCTGTTCCGGCCGGCTGCGGCTGATCCTGCCCCCGCAGGGCGAGGCCCACGGCTCCCATGTCCACCGGGTCCTCGCGGCCCTGGGCGTACGGCGGCTGTTCGACGTCTACCCCGACCTGACCGCCGCGACCGAGGCGGCCGTCGACCCGCTGAGCGCTTAGCGTCCGCCGTCCGGGCGCTCAGCTCCGGTGCTCAGCTCCGGGGCGGCCGGGGCGCGGGCCGGGCTCCGGGCAGCCGGGCGCGTACGACGAAGCCGCCGTCGGGCAGGGGGTGCGCCTCCAGTGTGCCGCCGAGCAGTTGGGCGCGTTCGCGCAGGCCGATCAGGCCGTGGCCGCCGCCCGGCAGGCCGGGCGCGGCAGCCGTCGCGTCGGGCGCCCCGTTGCGGACCTCGACCCGCAGCTCCCGCACGGCCTTACCGTCGCCTTCCGCGCCACCGACCTCACCCACCTCGCTGACCCGGACCCGTACCCGCGCGCCCGGCGCGTGCTTGCGCACATTGGTCAACGCCTCCTGCACGATGCGGAACACCGCCCGCTCGACCGCCTCCGACTGACCCAGGTCCTCCAACACCCCCTCCCCGTAGTCCGCCTCGTAGTCCACGTCCAGCGCGCTCAGCTCGATCAGCCGCGGCAGATCGGCCAGGCACGGCTGCGGGGTGAGCTCTTCCAGGTCGCCGCCCGCCGCGCGCAGCACGCCCACCATGTGGCGCAGCTCGTCCAGGGTGCGCACCGACAGCTCGCGGATCGTCCGGGCGCTCTCCCGCGCCTGGGTGTCCGCCGCGCTGATCTGCACCGCCCCGGCCTGCAGGCTGATGAGGCTGACCTGGTGCGCGACGACGTCGTGCATCTCCCGGGCGAGGCGGGCCCGTTCGGTGCTCAGCACCTGCTGGGCCAGCAGCTCGTCGGCGTGGCGGCGGCTGCGCGTCAGGTCCGCGATACGGGCCGCCAGTTCGCCGCGGGTGCGCACCAGCAGGCCCAGCGCGATGGGGCCGACGGAGGTCACGCATGCGTCGATCAGGGTCAGGGTGTTCTCCCGGTACGCGGTCGGCTCGAAGTCCGAGACCGGCCACGGTACGAAGTGCGCGATGGCCAGCAGCAGCGCCGAGAACGCGAGCAGCCGGCGGTCGGGGCGGCGCGCGGCCACGGTGTACATCGCGATCATGGGCGCGAACCAGACGTAGCCGATGAGGATCCCCGGCAGCGTGGCCAGGAACACCGTCATCGGCAGCCGTCGGCGCAGCAGCAGCGCGGCGGCCGCGACCAGCGACACATTCAGCTCCAGGCCCAGCGTCACGCCGTTGACCAGCAGCGCGTCGGCCACTGCGAGGGCCATGGGGACGAGCAGCGACGCCCAGCGCGGCACGGGGGCGGTCATCGCGGTCATCGCGGCCCCCCGGTCGCCCCTGCGGCCCCTGGCGCACCTGCCGCCCCGGGTGCACCTGCCGCCCCTGTTCTGCCTGGTCCCCCAGTTCTGCCTGGCCCTCCGGCCCACGGAGCGCCCGCCAGCAGCCCCGCCCGGTCGGCCACGATCGCCGCCTGCACCCGGTTGACCCCGCCCAACTTCGCCAGCAGCGCCCGCACATGGTCCTTGACCGTGCTGGGCGCCAGCCCCATCCGCTCCGCGATCTGCGGATTGGCCAGCCCCTCCCCGAGCAGCGCCAGCACCTCCCGCTCGCGCGGCGTCAGCGCCTCGACCGCCGCCGAGGCCGTGGCCTCCGCCTCGGCCGCCAGATAGCCGCCGATCACGGCCCGGGTGACGCCCGGGTCCAGCACGCTGCCGCCCTGCGCGAGCGTCCGTACGGCCCCGACCAGCTGTTCCGGATCGGTGTCCTTGAGCAGAAACCCCGCGGCCCCCGCGCGCAGCGCGGCCGTGACGTACTCCTGCGCGTCGAAGGTGGTCAGCATGGCGACGGCCGGGGCGCGGTCCTCCTCCAACAGCCGTCTCAGCACGGTCAGCCCGTCCACATCGGGCATCCGGATGTCCAGGAGGACCACATCGGCCGCGCTGCTGCGCACGGCAGCCACCGCGTCGGCGCCGGAGCACTCCGCGACCACCTCGATGTCCGGGGCCGTGCCCAGGATCAGCCGCAGTCCGGACCGTACGAGCGCTTCGTCGTCCACCACAGCCACACGGATCACCGGCCGCTCCCTCCCCTTGGCTGTCATGCTCATTGCCCGGACAGCCTGCCGCATGCGCGGTACGAAGTGGAGTGGCTACCTCCGTCCATCGGGGGGAGCACCCCCGCCGGTCGGCGGGGGTGACGGGAGACCAGGGGTGGATTCCCCGCTGGTCCGTTGCGGGGCACAGTGGTCCCACGCCGCGCCACCCCGCGGCCCAGGCCGCCGCGGCCCCCACACGCGGCGGCCTTTTTCTCTACCTCACACCGGTTTCTCTACCTCACACCGGCGGTTCCGCCGGGGCCGGGCCCAGGGTGGTGGTGCCTGGGGCCGCGCGGTGGCCCAGGCCCATGCGGTACGCGTCCATCGCCGCCTCCGCGCGGCCGGCGCGCCGCAGCAGATCGCCCAGCAGCCGGCACAGGTCGGCCAGATCGCCCGCCGCGCCCGTCCGTTCCAGCAGGGACAGGGCCGCGCGGTAGTGCTCCTCCGCCGTCGCCGCGTCGCCGCGCTCCTCCGCGATCAGGCCGAGCAGCCGGTGTGCCCCGCCCGCGTGCACCGCGCCGGCCTCGGCGGTGAGCCCGGAAGCCGCGCCGCCGTCTCCGGTCGCCCCGTCCTCCTCGGCTTCAGGTTCACCATCCCCCGTGGACCGCTTCAGCAGCGGCAGCAGCAGCGCCTCCGCCTCCGCCGTCCGTCCGCGTCGCCGCAGTACGTCCGCCAGCTCGACCTCCACCTGCACCACGTACAGCGTGGCCCGCTTGGACGCCAGCATGTCCCGCGCGATGCACAGTTCGCGCTCCGCCCGCTCCAGGTTGCCGTCCTGGGCGTGGACGTAGCCGCGCATCCAGTGGCAGTGGGCCAGGTCCGTGTGGATGCGCAGCTGCTCGTACAGCTCCTGCGCCTTGGCCAGCGAGGCGTCCGCCTCGGCGGTGCGGCCCTCGGCGATGAGGGTGCGGGCGACGCCGCGGTGCAGCCGGGCGATCAGCCCCGGGTCGTCCACGCTGGGGGCCAGCGCGAGCGCCAACTCGGCCGAGCGCGCGGCACGGGCGTGCGCGCCCATGTCCATGTACGGGGCGATCGAGGCGGTGTAGAGCAGCAGCAGGGCGTTGGGGTCGTGCAGGCCCGAGGCGTTGAGCTCGTCGATGGCGCTCTCCAGGAGGTAGCAGGAGTAGCGCAGCTCGCCCGAGAGGAAGTGGGCCACGGCACGTCCGCGGATGGCCGGGACCCGCCGGGGCAGCGGCTCGTCGGCCAGCAGCTGTTCAGCCGCCTCGTAGTGCGCGCGGGCCGCGGCGAGTTCGCCGGTCTCCTGTGCGCAGTCGCCGAGCCCCACCAGGGCGGTGGCCCGCTCGTCGCGGAAGCCGAGCCGCTCCGCCTCGGCCATCAGCTCCTCGAACAGCGCGGCCGCGTCCTTGGCGTCGCCGGTGGCCAGCGTCTTACGGGCGTCGGTGAGCCCGGCGCGCAGCCGGACCGCGTCGCGCGGGTCGCGGCCCGTGGTCAGCTCCTCGTAGCTGATGCCGAGACGTGCGGCGAGATGGCGCAGCGCGGCTTCGGAGGGGCGTACTTTCCCGGACTCCAGCGTGGAGACATACGCGGCGGTGTAGGCGGGCTCGGCCAGCTGCCGCTGGGTGAGCCCCCGTTCCGTACGCAGCCGGAGCACCCGGCGTCCGATCTCCGCGGCTCCGTCCGCCGTTCGTACGTCCCCGGCGCTTCTCTCGCCCACCCTGCCCTCTTCTCCTCGGCGGCAACTTAATCACCGAGCTAAGTCCATTTACGCGAGGATTGAAACATGTCCAGGTGGTGGATCAAGGCCCGGTCGAGCAGGAGGCGGTGACCGTCCGCCGGCCAGGATCCTGGGGTCCGCCGGCCATCACCGCCCCCCTCCTCCCCCCTTCGACGTATTGCTCGACGATACGGCTCCCGGCGTCGAACGGATCGCGATCGCACCCCGAAAACGCGTGGTGAGAGGCCATCTGAGACACTGTCGGCCGGGGCCGGAGGGACGCCGGTGACTACTGACAACTGCTGACGATTACTAGCGACTTCCCTAATCCCCATTGCCGAATCGCGGCCCGAGCCCCTAGGTTGAGCGGCGACTTAATCGTGCTTAACTGGCTGCTTACGAAGTTGAGTTCGGGGGGTATCGACCGTGCGCAGACGTCTGCCCAGACGTTTCTCCATACGCACCGCAGCAGTTGCCGGCGGATTTGTTCTGACGGCCGCACTGGCCGCGACGGCCTCGGCCACCACGGATCCGCCGCCGCCCCCCAGCAGCGCCGCGGCGGCCCCGGCCGGCGCCGCAGCCCCCCCGGCCGCCGAGCGCACCCATGAGGTCGAGTACTTCACCCGCCCCGGCAGCCACCCCCGTCACACCGAGGTCCCGGCCGCCACCCCCGACCGCATCGCCCGCGCGGACCGCGCCCTGTCCGCCTCCGAGGCGGCCGCCGACGGCGACGTCAGCGCGGTCATCCAGACCGGACCGGTGGGCGACAAGCTCGACGTCGTCTTCATCGGCGACGGCTACACCTCCGCCCAGCAGGGCGACTTCCACGCCGATCTGCGGTCCAAGTGGGACCAGATGTCCGCCGTCGAGCCGTACGCCTCCTACAAGGAGCTGTTCAACGTCTGGTCGGTGGACGCGGTCTCCAACCAGTCGGGCGTCTCCGGCGACCCGGGCAAGGACGTCGTCAAGGACACCGCGCTGAAGTCGTACTTCTGGTGCGACGACATCGAGCGGCTGCTGTGCGTCGACACCGCCAAGGTCGAGTCGTACGCCGCCAAGGCACCGGACGCCGACCTGGTCGTCGTGCTCTCCAACTCCACCAAGTACGGCGGCGCGGGCTACACCCTCACCTCGCAGGTCGGCTACGACGGCATAGCCACCGCCTCCTCCGACCACGCCGACTCCGACCAGGTGGCCGTCCATGAGACCGGCCACTCCCTCGGCAAGCTGGCCGACGAGTACTTCTACGACGACTACGGCACCTACACCGGCGCCGAGCCCGGCGAGTCCAACGCCACCAAGCTGACCGCGGCGCAGATGACCTCGCAGCAGAAGAAGTGGTACCGCTGGATCGGCCAGACCTCGCCCGACGGGGGCACGGTCGGCGCGTACGAGGGCGGGCGCTACTACCCCAAGGGCATCAACCGCCCCACCGATAACTCGATCATGCGCACCCTCGGCCGGGAGTTCAGTCTCCCCGGCCGGGAGGCGATGATCGCGGGCTTCTACCAGCACGCCAGTGTGCTCGGCAGCAACACCGGTACGGGCACCGCCCTCAAGCGGGACGCGACCATCAAGGTCACCTTCCCGGCCTCCGCGTCGATCACCTGGTCCGTGGACGGCACCGAGGTCACCGCCGCGCGCGGCAAGAGCTCGGTCACCCCGGCCTCCCTCGGCATCACGGCCGACGGCCGTGCGCACACCATCACCGCCAAGGCCACGGACAACACCAAGGCGGTCAAGGACCCCGCCCTGCAGAAGAAGCTGACCGCCTCCCGCACCTGGAAGGTCGCAGCCTCCTAGCCGCTCACCGCCGCCACCCCCCAGCTGCCGCCCCGTGGACCCCCGCCGCGGGGCGGCTTCCTTTGCGCTCCTCTTCCGCTCCTCTTCCGCGCTGCTTCGCGCTGCCTATTGCGCGTAGGGGCGCAGCGGGGGCTCCGCGGCGGCCCACGGCCGGCTGTGGATCGCGACGTCGAACGGCAGGCTCAGCAGGCCCGGCAGGGCCTTGACCGCTTCCTCGAGGTTGAGGGGCATCAGCAGGGTGGCGCAGTCAGCGCGGTTGATTCTGCCGGGGTCGGCGGCGCCGGGGTGTTCGATGGCGTCGGCGGCGAGTTCGTACGACACCAGATCGACGACCAGGGCGAAGTGGCTGGGCCACAGCCGTCCGGGGCAGATGTCCTGGACGCCGATGTTCCGGGTGCCCGGCAGGACCGGAGGCCCGTCGGCCAGTACGGCCTCGTCGGCCAGTGAGTAGACCACGGTGTACGAGGGGCCCGCGGGCATCGGGGTGCCGTGCGCGGCGAGCGCCTTCGACCAGTTGGAGTCGCGGGCGAGCTGGAGGATCGCCGCCGGGCAGCCGGTGATCTCGGTGAGCGGGAGGCAGGAGCCGGCGATGGTCGTGCCCTGGAACGGGGCGCCCAGGGTCACCATGTCATCGACCTTGGTCGCCAGGTCCGGCCAGAAGCGCAGCGCCCAGGCCGCCAGGAGGCCGCCTTGGCTGTGGCCGATCAGATCGACCTTGCGGCCGGTGCGCTCGTGGATCGTGCGCGCCGCGTACACCACGTACTCGACGGACTCCTGCATATCCCGCAGACCGCGGCCGGGATAGTCCACCCAACAGGCCGGATAGCCGCTCTTCTTCAGCTCGGCCATGTAGTTCCAGGCGAAGCTCTCCTCTCCTTTGACCACGGTGCCGGGTATGAACAGCACGGTCGGCTTGGTGTCATCCACCTGGTCCGTCTGGTCCGTATCGCAGTGCAGTCCCTTGGCGAGCTCGGCCACCGGGGTCTCCAGCGGCGGGCCGGGGTCGCTGTCGGCCCGCGCGGACAGGGGGAGCAGAACCAGCGTCAGCAGGGCCGCCGTGAGGCCGGCGGCCCAAGTACGTAATCGCATGAGGAAGCTCCTCAGCCGAATGAGTGATAGGGAGCCTCCTATCGTGCGCAGACGCCACAAGGGCGTCAATATCCCTCCCTATACCCCCACATCCGTAGCCCGCCAGTCAGGACTTGTCCCCCGACAGCCCGCGCAGCAGCTCCCGGGCCCGGTCGGCGAACTCCCCGCTTCCGGTCCCGGCGGCCCGTTCCAGCAGCTCGCCCGCGCGCCCGCGGTCGCCGTCCTCGGCGGCCATCTCACCGAGCCTGGAGGCGCCCTCGGCGATCAGCTCGGGCTCGTCCGTGGCCCTCAGCAGCCGCTCGTACCAGGTGCGGGTGCCGTCGCGGTCGCCCAGCCAGTAGTGCAGCTCGCCGAGGTGGCCGGTGGCCAGCGGCCGGTGGATGTCGTCGGCCTTGAACGCCATCTGGTACCACTTCAGCGCGCCGGGCAGATCGCGGCGGTCCTTGGCGATATGGCCGAGCAGCATGGCGGCGTAGCCCCGCGTGGTGAGCTCGCTTCCGGCCAGCTCCACCGCGCGCAGCAGATACGGCTCGGCGCTCCCCTCGTCCCCCAGGTTGACGGCCGTCCAGCCGAGGCCGAGGGTCGCCCAGGCGGGCTTTTTGACCCCGAGGTCGAGGGCCTGCTGATAGGCGGCGCGGGCTTCCTCGTCGTCGCCGTCGCCGCCGCGGGTGCGCAGCATGTCGGCGAGGCGCATCACCATCTCGGCCAGCGACGTCCGGTTCTTCTTCTGGCCGAGATCGCGCCCGGCGGCGATGCGGTGAGCCGTCCGGGCGGCCTCCACGGCGCCGTCGAAGTCCCGCAGGGTGTACAGCACCGAGGCGAGGTCGTAGGCGGCGCGCAGGGCGTTCGTCGCCCCGCCGACTTCGATCGCCCGCCGGTACGCCTCGGCGGCGCCGCGCAGATCGCGTCCCCGCTCCCGCAGCAGATCGGCCTTCTTCCGGTACGCCCTGCCGAGGGCCGCCGGGTCCTCCTCGCGCTCGATCAGCTGGTCGTACAGGAAGAGGGCGTCCTTGTCCCGGGCGTCCTCGGCGAGCTTGCGCAGCTCTTCGAGGGTCGGGCGCGGCTCCTCCGGGGGCTCGACGGGCGCCCCCGCGCGGTAGATCCGGAACTCGCCTCCGTACCCCTGGTATCCGGTGATCACCGAGACCGCGAGCACGCTGCCGTCGGGCGACCAGGCCATGGCGGGGAGGATGTCGCCGCCGGTCCGGCAGCGCATGAGCAGCGCGCCGTCACGGACCCGCCACAGGTCGATCCGCTCGCCCCCCTCGATCCCGTCGCCGCCCGGGCCCTTTCCGCCGCCGGCCACCAGATAGGCCCCGTCCGGCCGGACGATCGCGTCGGACTTGATTCCGGTGAGCGTGGTCAGGACGTGTCCGGTCTCCGGGTCCAGGATGTGCACATCGCTCCCCTGGCCGACGAACATCCGGGTCTCGTCGCCGGGCTCGTCGCCGGTGAAGGAGACGCTTCCGACCGACTCCTTCCCGCGCGGAAGGTGCAGCCGGCGGGGCGATGGGCCGGATGAGCACAGTACGTCGACCCAGCCGCCGAAACCGGTGAAGCCGCCGTAGCCGCCATCGGCGCGGTGGCGGCCGAAGCCGACGTCCGCCCGATAGCGGCCGGTGCGCGAGCGGGCCTCGCGGGGCTGCGGGGGTACGTCCACCTCGGCGCCGCTGTCGACGTCGTAGGCACGGGTCGCGGCGTCGTCGTCCATGTCGCCGCCGCCCCATCGGACGCGCTTGGTGATCTGGTGGGTGCCGGGCACCCACTGGATGTCCTGGCCCCACAGGGCGCTGTAGGGGACGCGGGTGTGCTCGCTCCAGTCGTCGGTGCGGAACACCACCAGCTCACACGCCTGGCTGGTGACCGCGAGATACCGTCCGTCGTCCGAGAAGGCCAGATCGCTGGGGGTACCCTCGTCGATCTCCTCGTCCGGGAACGGGTCGAGCGTCACCGCGGGACGCCGCAGGTCCAGCACCGTCGGCGCGTCCGCCTCCAGCACCTGGTCGGCTGTGATCGGGTACGAGGCGGTCGCCCAGCCATGGCCGGGGCTCAGCGAGTCCAGCCAGCGGGCGTCGGTGACCTCGACGTCGTAGTCGGCCTGCGCGAGCAGGTCCTCGTCCTTCCAACGGCCGTCACGCTCGTAGTAGAAGTCGCTCAGGCGCTGCCAGCCGGTCTCGGCCACGGGGTGGTTGCGGGTGGCGGTCCGCTCGATCCGCCGGACGTACCGATGGGTGTGCGCGGCGACCCACTCACCGTCCAGGACCTCGTCGACGCCGACCATCCGCAGCGGGTGGAGCGAGGTGAGCGGCAGGCGGTTCGTCGCCTCCCACAGCATGCAGAAGAAAAAGCTCGGATCGTCGGGCAGCGGTGCGTGGGTCCGGCTCTCGGTGTCGTAGTACACGATGAAGACGCGGAACCGGACGCGCAACTCGTCAGGAGCGACGTCGAGGACGCGGATGCCGTACAGATCGGTGGCCATCGGACCTTCCACAGCAGGGGACTTCGGGAGTCCGGACCATGGTCACAGAAGCGTCCGACAGCCCGCCCGGTAAACGACCTTGTCCGATGCGGCGGATGCGGCTGACGCGGCGGATGCGGCTGATGCGGCAGGCCCTAGGGCCGCCGCAGCAGCCCCCGCTCCAGGGCCACCACCACCGCGCGCGTCCGGTCGTTCACATCGAGCTTGGCGAACAGGCGCAGCAGATGGGTCTTGACCGTGGCCTCCGTGATGACGAGGCGCTTGCCGATCTCGGCGTTGGTCAGGCCGTCCGCCACGGCCCCCAGCACATCGGTCTCGCGCGCGGTCAGCGGGTCCTGGACCGGGCGGCGCATACGCGCGATCAGCTTCTCGGCCACCCGGGGCGCGAGGACCGTCTCACCGCGCGCCGCCGAGCGGATCGCGTCGGCGAGCTGTTCGCGGGTGGTGTCCTTGAGGAGATAGCCGATGGCGCCTGCCTCCACACCGCGCTCGATGTCCTGATCGGTGTCGTACGTCGTCAGGATCAGCACCCGGGTGCGCGGATGCCGGGCGACGATTTCGGCGGTCGCCCCCACACCGTCGAGCACCGGCATCCGCAGATCGACGAGCGCGACATCGGGGTCGTACCGCTCGACGAGTTCGAGGGCCGCCCTGCCGTCCCCCGCCTCCCCGACGATCTCGATGCCGTCCTCACCGGCGAGCAGGGCGACCACGCCCGCCCGCATCACGGTGTGGTCGTCCACCACGACCACCCGAACCCGTTCGCCGCTCATCCGATCCCCTCGCGCGCTTCGCTCTGTGTCTCCAGATGTGTCTCCAGATGTGTCTCCAGCGGAATCACCGCCAGGATCCGGGTCCCGTCGCCGACCGAGCTGGTGACCGTCAGCCGGCCGCCCAGTTCCGCCAGGCGTTTACGCATCCCGTCGAGCCCGAAGCCCGCCGACTCCTCCGGGACGAAACCGGTGCCGTCGTCGGTGACCTCCAGCTCCACCCCGTACGGCCGGCGGGTCAGGATCACCCCGACCGTGGACGCCCGCGCGTGTTTGCGGACGTTGGCCAGGGACTCCTGGGTGCAGCGCAGCAGCGCGATCCGGGTCTGCTGGTCGCAGCCGACGTCCGCCAGGTCGGCGGCCACCGTGAGTCCGGTGTCCTCCGCGAAGCGGTCGAGGATACGGCGCAGCGTCCGCGCCACGGAGCCGGCCGCCGCACCGTCCTGCCGCTGCGCCGAGCCCACCAGCTCCCGCGCCTCGGCCAGGTTCTCGCGGGCCGTCGACTCGATCGAGCGCAGCTGCTGGGCGCTGCGCGCCGGATCGGCGGCGAGCCCGCCCCGGGCCGCCTCCGCGAGCACGACGATCGAGGCGAAACCCTGCGCGAGGGTGTCATGGATGTCCCGCGCCATCCGCTCCCGTTCGTCCGCCGCCCCCTGACGCTGGTGGGCCTCGGACAGCTCCGCCTCGGTCCGCTCCAATTCGACGATCAGCCGGGCGCGTTCGGTGCTCTGCGCGACCACCGAGTGGGCCCACAGCCCGATCAGGACCCCCACGGCCACCACGATCAGGGTGGACACCAGTGTCTCGCTGAAGAACTCCCGTGACCCGCCCTGCCGGGACCAGCTCCCCGCCAGCGTCGCGGCGGTCGCAAGACCCAGGAACCCCATGGAGGCCCTGGGGGTCCGCCCGAACATCCAGTAGTGCGGCAGCGTCACCATGAACAGCGCCGCATAGCTGCTGCGCAGATACGCCAGCCCGCCGAGCGCGAGCACCAGCACCGAGAGATAGACGTGCGGCCGTACGACGGGATTGCCGGGGAAGCGGTCCAGGAGCGCGTAGCACAGCACCACACAGCCGAGCAGCGCCAGCGCCCCGTATCTGCTCCCGCCGGGCCGGTCCATCGCGGCGAGCCCGACGGCCATCGCCGCGAACAGCACCCAGCACACCGCGTTCCAGCGGCGCAGCGACGCGGCCCAGAAGGCGTCGGCGGAGGGTCCGGCGAGAGCAGTCATACCGATCAACGTACGTCGACCACCGGGTGCTCATGGGCCGTGGGCCCCGGCACGGCCGCGGCCTGCCCCCTCGTCCGCGACGGCCCAGGCCGCGACGGCCACCAGGTCGCCTCGCCGAGCAGCAGCAGGGCCGAGGGCAGAACCATGATCCGTACGACGAAGGCGTCCAGCAGCACGGCCGCCGCCAGCACGAACCCGATCTGCTTCATCTCGATGATGTGCAGGAAGACGAAGCTCACGAACACGGTCGTCATCACGACCGCGGCGCTGGTGACCACGCTCGCCGAGGTACGGAGACCGTCCAGCACCGCCTGCCGCGTGGGAACGCCGGCGAGCACGGCCTCCCTGATCCGGCTGACCACGAACACCTGGTAGTCCATGGAGAGCCCGAAGAGGATCACGAAGAGGAAGAGCGGGACGCGCGATCCGATCGAGCCGGTGGAGTGGAAGTCCAGCAGCCCCTCGGCCCAGGTGCCCTGGAAGACGAGGACGAGCAGCCCGAGCGCGGCCGCGGCCGACAGCAGGTTCAGTACGACACCGATCAGGCCGAGCACCACGGAACGGAAGGCGTACACGGTCATCGCGAACGTCACCAGCAGCAACGCGCCGATCACCAGGGGCAGTTTGCTGTTCTGGTGCGCGGGATAGTCGGCGTAGCGGGCGACGTCACCGCTGACCCCGTACTCCGCGCCCGCGATCCGGCCGACGGTGGCGGGCAGATAGTCGTGGCGCAGATGGTCCAGGGATGTCTTGGCCTGACGGGAGTTGCCGAGATACGGCACCTTCAGCCGCAGGACGCTGATCCGGTGGTCGGCCGACGTCACGATCCGCGAGCCGTCGGCGAACAGCGGATCCCGGCCGGCCCGCTCGGCGAGCTCGCGCAGCGCCCCGGTGACCTCTTGGGTGCGCGAGGCGTCGGCGCGTACGACGACGTCGTGTGTGACCCGCTGCTCGGGAAACGCCTCGTTGAGACGGTCGTACACCCGCATCGCGGGGATCTCGCGGGAGTGGGTGTCCCGGCTCATCTCCGTGATCTTCAGGCCCGTCAGCGGAAGGACGAGGGCGAGCAGCGCGAGGACCGACACGCAGAGCGTGGCCAGGGGATGCCGGGCGGCGGGCCGCAGCAGCGCCGCCCAGATCCGGCCGCCGCCCTCGCCGCGCGCCCGCCGGGCCGGCTTACCGCGCTCCGCGCGGCGCCGTGCCCTGCGTTCCGTCCGCTTGCCGAGTACGACCAGCAGCGCGGGCAGCGCCGTCAGGGAGCTGGCCACCGCGACCAGGACGACCACGATGGTGCCGGTGGCGAGCGAGGAGAAGATCACGTCGGAGGCCAGATACAGCGTCGCGGTGGAGGCGACGACCGCAAGACCCGACACCACCACCGCACGGCCCGAGGTGGCCGCCGCCAGCTCCACCAGCGCCTCGGCGCTCAGCCGCCCGCCACTGCGGGCCCGCTCCTCGCGCTCCCGCTTGAGGTAGAAGAGCGTGTAGTCGACGCCGACCGCGAGGCCGATCAGCAGGATGACGTTCGTACCGACCCCGACGTCGGGGGACAGGTGCGAGGCCACCATCGACAGGCCGATCGCCGCCGCGATCGACGACAGGGCGAGCAGTAGCGGCACCGCGGCCATGACGACCGAGCCGAAGACGATCAGCAGTGTGATCAGCGTGACCGGAAGCGTGATCGCCTCGGACAGCGCGAGGTCGTCGTCGCGCTGCTGATCGACCCCCTTGCTGGTGGAGGGACTTCCGGTCTCCTCGAGCAGCAGCCGGGGGTGGGACTTCTGGACGGCGGCCGTCTGCGTGACCAGCGCGCCGACCTTGGCGTCCGCGTCCAGCTCCTCGCCCTTGATGGCCACCTCGACCATGAGGATCCGGCCGTCGCGGGACCACAGCGGCGCGGCCACGCCCGCGACCTCGGGCAGTCGCTTCATCCGCGCCGTAAGGTCCCGGGCTGCCGCCTCGGCGGTCCGCTTGCCGGCCTGACCGTCGAGGGTGCCGCCGGGGCGGGCGGAGATCAACACCTGCTCAGTGGACCGGCGCTCCAGATGCCCCTCGGCCGCCATGGCCTCGGCCCGGCCCGCCTCGCCGACGCGGTAGTCCGCCGTCTTGGCGCTGTTGATGCCGACGGCGCCGCCGACGACCAGGCACAGCGCCACGAACACAAGCCATCCGACAACCGCCCGCCAGGGGTGCCGCGCGCTCCAGCGAGCCACGCGCACAGTCAGTGATTTCATGCCTGAAAGCCTGGCTGAGCAGGGGGTTTGGCGGACAGAGGCGTCAGGTTGAACCTGTCCTCCACCGATCGGTGGACCGGGGGGAGGGGGTTATCCCCCGCACCTCACACCTGCCTGCCCCAGTGTTCGTCCCGTGGCAGTGTCAAGGTGTCAGTCGTCGAAGTCGGTGGAGCGGATGAGCTTTTCCCAGGAGCGGAGTTCGGTACGGGCACGGTCGAGGTGGTCGCCGATCGCGTCGGCGGCGTCGTTGCCGAGCGGCAGACGCAGCGGCGGTTCGTCGGCGTCCAGAGCGGTGAGGATGGCGGCCGCGGCCTTGGCCGGGTCCCCGGGTTCCTGGCCGCTTCCACCCGGCAGCCCGGAAAGGACGGGGCCCACGGTGTCCTGGTAGGCGTCCAGGGCAGCCGTGGCGGGCCGCAGTGCCGCGGTGTCGGCGAAGCCGGTACGGAACGCGCCGGGTTCGACGATCAGCACCCGGATGCCATGCGGGGCGACCTCGGCGGCCAGGGCCTCGGAAAGCCCCTCCAGGGCGAACTTGGTGGCGCAGTAGGCGCCGACCCCGGCGAAGGCGAACCGCCCACCCATGCTGGTCAGCTGCACGACGGCGCCCGAGCTCCGGCGGCGCATATGCGGCAGCGCGGCCCGGGTGAGTGCGGCCGGGCCGAAGAAGTGCAGGTCCATCAGGTCCCGCAGCTCCGCGTCGGTGGTCTCCTCGACCGCCCCCACCATGCCCCGCCCGGCGTTGTTGACCAGGACGTCGATCCGGCCGTGCCGGGCTGCCACGCCGTCGACCGCGGCTTGGGCGCCCGCGATGTCGGTGACGTCCAGTGGTAGGGCCTCGACCTGGTCCGGGTGCGCGGCGACCAGGTCGTCGAGCAGCGCGGTACGGCGGGCGGCGGCGACCACGATGTCGCCCGCGGCCACCGCCGCTTCGGCGATCGCCCGGCCGAACCCGCTGCTCGCCCCGGTGACCAGCCATACCTTGTTCATGTTCGTCTCCTCTGATCCTCTGTTCTGGGCGGTCCGTGTGTGCACCACCTTGCGAGGCACACCGTTTGCACGTCCAAGACCTGCTGTGATAGCCGATCGTTATGGACGTTCACGGACGGGACCTGAGGTACTTCGCCGCAGTGGCCGAGGAGTTGCACTTCACGCGCGCGGCCGAGCGGCTGTACGTCTCGCAGCCCGCGCTGAGCAAGCAGATCAGGATGCTGGAGAAGCAGGTGGGCGCCGCGTTGTTCGAGCGCGATCGGCGCGAAGTGCGGCTGAGCGCGGTCGGTGCGGCGCTGCTGCCGCACGCTCAGCGCATTCTCGCCGAGTGGGAGGCGGCCCAGGAGGCAGCCGCCCGGGTCATGGCCGACCAGGCGGGCCGTCTCGTCGTGGGGATGAGCACCAGCCCGGGGCGCGGGGGCGTGCTGCCGGCGATCCGCTCCCGCTTCACCGCCGCGCGCCCCGATGCCCGCCTCGTGGTTCGCCAGGTGCCCTGGCAGGACTCGACCGCCGGGCTCGCCGACGGCACATGCGACGCGGCGTTCGTCTGGCTGCCGCTGCCCGATCCGTCCCGCTACCGGTGGGTGGTGGTCGCCGAGGAACCCCGGCTGGTCGCCATGGCCGATACTCATCCGCTCGCCGACCGGGAGGTCATCGACTTCACCGACCTGCTGGACGAGCCGTTCCTCGCCCTGCCCGACAGCGCCGGGCCGCTGCGGGACTACTGGCTCGCCACCGACGCCCGCGGCGGGAAGCCGGCCCGCATCGGCGCGGAGGTGGCAAGCACGGAGGAGACGTACGAGGCACTTGTCGCGGGTCTCGGAGTGGTCCTGCTGGCGGCCGGGAACGCCCCGCTGATCACCCTCGGCGGAGTCGTCACCCGTGTGGTGCGGGGCATCTCGCCCAGCCGCTTCGCCCTGGCCTGGCGCGCCGACGACCGCCGCCCGCTGGTGCGGGAGTACGTGCGCGCGTGTGACCTGGCGACCGGGACGACGGACTGAGGCGGGGCGCACGCGGCTAGGAGGTCAACTCCCGCTCCAGCGGCGTGCGGAACCGGGGCGTGACCCGGACCTCCCCCAGCCATCCGCTCAGCCGTGCCGCCTCCTGTGCCACGGCGGCCGTCGCCTCCCGGCCCACGTCGCTGAGCGCGCGCCAGACCACCTCGCCGTTCGCGCGCTGGGCCCAGCCGCCGACGATGCGGCCGTTCCACCACACGGTGGGGCCGATGTTGCCGCTGCCGTCGAAGAGCGGCTTCACATGGTCGGGGTCGAGGTACCAGCCGCGGGCCTGCCAGCCCATGGCGGTCGGGTCGAGTCCGGGCAGCAGCGCGGCCCAGGGCTCGCCGTCGGCCAGTGGCGACCCGCCCGCCAACTGCTCGGCGTCCCCTGGCGCCACGTACCCCGGCCCCTCCTCCAGCGCTACGCCCTGCGCGCCGATGTCGGCCAGCGCCCGCCGGGTGTCGGTCACCGTCCAGCCCGTCCACCACTTCAGGTCGGCCTCGGTCGCCGGGCCGTACGCGGTCAGCCAGCGGCGGGCCAGTTCGGCCTTCGCCTCGCGGACGGGCAGGCCGGGGAGCGGCGGAACGAGGGCCCAGGGGTAGAGGCTGCTGGTCCAGGAGCCGCGCGGGCGGCAGCGGCGCAGATGGCCATCGGAGGCGAGCAGGCGCAGCAGCCGGCTGCCGACGGTCTGCCGGGCCGCGTACGGCTTGCCGGGCGCCATCACGATCCGCTCCCGCAGCGCGGGCACGTCCTCGGCGACCTCGGCGGTCGTCGCCTCGCCCCGTTCGGCCACGGCCGCCAGTACGGCCTTCTCCACCTCGGCCAGCCGCGCCTCGTCCCAGTGCTCCTCGGCGCGCTCCCGCAGATGCTTCAGCAGTGTGGCCCGCTCCCGGGCCGCGATGGCCCGCGCGGTGGACGAGCCGACGACCGGCGCGAGTTCGGTCGTGACGGCGAAGATCGTGCGCCGCATGCTCAACAGCTTGACCAGCGAGACATCCTCGTACAGCGCCCGCTCCACCTCCCCGGCCGCCGGCTCCCGCAGCCGCGCGCACGCGGACAGATACACGGTGGCCGGATCGGTCGCATGCAGCCCGACGACCGCGTCCGCCACGGCCTCGACGCGTGCCGCCCGGGCGGACGGGGCCAGCAGATGCCGCCGTCCGAGGCGGGCGCGGCGCTGGGCGGGGGTGATACGGGGGAGGTGGTCGCTCATGGGGGCTGACCGTAG